>NZ_BDJK01000013.1 GCF_001950255.1 Carboxydothermus pertinax | reverse complement strand
TGATGGCATACTCATCATCTCCTTTGTTCTCTATTATACAAAATAAAAAGATAGTAGACTTTTATCTGTCTACTATCTTTTTACCAGTTCCGATTACCTTTCCCGGTTATTTTTTTGTAAAGGTTATGAGAAAAAAGAGAAAAATTTTTGAACATTGTATACATTTTGTTATTTTATTGACAAGTAAGCTTGGTCTTTTATAAAATTATCAGCAAAACATTTTGCAGAAAAGGCAGTGAATGGGAGCGGTGCAAAAGGAAGGCCCCAGAGAGCCGGGGGTAGCTGGGAACCCGGTGCCTGAGTTTTGCACAGATCGCCCGGGAGCTTTCCGGTCGAAGGTTTTAGTAGGCCGGAACGGTTTATTACCGTTATCCCAATTAAGCGGCCAGGAACCTTTCCTGGCAAGCAGGGTGGTACCGCGGGCAAAACCCCCGTCCCTGAATAGTTCCAGGGACGGGGGTTGTTTTTATATATTTTTAAGATTTTTTTGCATAAAAATGAAAAAATTTTAATAAAATTGCGGAGGTGTGGGCTATGGGGTTGATTATTTATTTAAATGGGGAGTTTGTTCCGGAAGAGGAGGCTAAAGTTTCGGTATTTGACCACGGGCTTTTATACGGGGATGGGGTGTTTGAAGGGATTAGAGCATATCATAACCGGGTTTTTAAGTTAAAGGAACATATAGATCGACTTTACGAGTCGGCAAAGGCGATTCTCTTAGAAATCCCCCTATCCAGGGAAGAAATGGCTGAAGTTGTGCTGGAGACAATGCGGCGAAATAATTTACGGGAAGGCTATATTCGGTTAGTAGTTGCCCGAGGGAAAGGAGATTTGGGCTTAGACCCCCGAAAGTGTTCCAAGGCTACGGTATTTTGTATTGGAGCATCCATTACCCTTTATCCGGAGCGTTTTTATGAAGAAGGGCTTGAAGTAATCACTGTTCCTACCCGGAGAAACCTAAACGAGGCTTCAAGCCCCAGGATTAAGTCATTAAACTATTTAAACAATGTTCTAGCCAAGATTGAAGCTAATCTGCACGGGGTTTTAGAAGCTATTTTATTAAATCAAGAGGGTTATGTAGCTGAGGCTACCGGTGACAATATTTTTATTGTTAAAAATGACCGTTTAATTACTCCCCCTCCTTATGCAGGCATTTTAGAAGGGATAACCCGTAATACGGTAATGGATTTAGCACGAAAACGGGGTATCCAGGTAGAAGAAAAGCTGTTTACCCGTTATGACATTTTTAATGCCGATGAATGCTTCTTAACCGGTACTGCAGCGGAGGTAATTCCTGTAGTTAAGGTTGACGGCAGAATTATTGGTAACGGCGTTCCGGGGCCAGTGACCAAAACGTTAATAAAAGATTTCCGGGAATATGTTTATACTGATGGTCCATTTATTTTTAACGAGTAAAGGAGGAAGAAAATGCCAAGTAACCTCATAAAAAAAGGAATCAGCAAAGCTCCCCACCGGAGTCTCTTAAAAGCTTTGGGAATAACTGATAGCGAAATGAGCCGTCCTTTTATTGGAGTAGTACACAGTTTTTCCGAAATTGTGCCGGGACACCTGCACCTTAGGACGGTAGTAGATGCGGTAAAATCTGGAGTGAGGAATGCTGGCGGTGTTCCCTTTGAGCTTCCGGTAATAGGAGTTTGTGATGGGATTGCGATGAATCACGAAGGGATGAAATACTCCCTGGCTAGCCGTGAGCTTATTGCTGACTCGGTGGAAGTCATGGTAAAAGCCCACCAGTTTGATGCTCTGGTGTTTGTTCCCAATTGCGATAAAATCGTTCCGGGAATGTTAATTGCTGCAATGCGTTTAAATCTTCCAGCCATCTTTGTAAGCGGCGGACCAATGTTAGCAGGAAAGGTAAATGGCAAGGCAGTTTCTTTAAGTAATGTTTTTGAAGGGGTTGGGGCAGTTGCCGCCGGAAAAATGACCGATGAAGAGCTTTTGGAGTATGAAAATCACGCCTGCCCTGGTTGTGGCTCTTGCGCTGGCATGTTTACTGCCAACTCAATGAACTGCCTGACCGAGGCTATAGGGATAGCCCTTCCTGGAAACGGCACTATTCCGGCGGTGTATGCCGAGAGGTTAAGACTGGCCAAACTTACCGGGGAAAAGGTTTTAGAGCTTTTACAAAACAATATCCGTCCCCGGGATATTTTTACCCGGGAAAGTCTCTTAAATGGTTTAGCCGTAGATATGGCTCTGGGGTGTTCAACCAATACTGTTTTACATTTAGCGGCGGTAGCCTATGAAGCAGGGGTGGAGTTTGATTTAAATTTAGTTAACGAAATTAGTGAAAGAACTCCTAATCTCTGCCGGTTAAGCCCTGCTGGCCCCCATCACATGGAAGACCTTTATTTTGCCGGGGGCATTCCGGCGGTGATGAAAGAGCTTTCCAAGAAAGGTTTGATTAATGAAGAACTTTTGACCGTTTCGGGGAAAACGGTAGGGGAAAATCTGAAAAATGCTGTCAATAAAAATTCCGAAGTTATCCGTCCCATTGATCATCCTTACTCGGAGACGGGGGGCTTAGCAATTTTGTTTGGAACCCTGGCACCCCAGGGAGCGGTGGTGAAAAAATCAGCGGTTTTACCGGAAATGCTAACCCATACCGGTCCTGCCCGGGTTTTTGATAGTGAAGAGGAGGCTACCAACGCGATTTTAGCGGGGCAAATAAATAAAGGGGATGTGGTGGTAATTCGCTTTGAAGGCCCCAAAGGGGGGCCCGGGATGAGGGAGATGCTAACTCCTACGTCAGCGCTTGTCGGTATGGGCTTAGACCGGGACGTGGCTCTAATTACCGATGGCAGGTTTTCAGGAGCAACCCGGGGAGCAGCGATTGGTCATGTTTCCCCGGAAGGGTATGAAGGTGGGCCGATAGCTTTGGTTCGGGAAGGAGACTTAATAAAAATAGATATTCCGGGACAAAAGATTGATCTTTTGGTAGAAGAAGAAGAACTTAACCGGAGAAAAGCTCAACTGAAACTTCCCGAGCCCCAAATTAAAGCAGGCTACCTGGCTCGGTACCAAAAACTGGTGAGTTCTGCTAATTTAGGTGCGGTGTTTTTAAAGTAGAGGTGAAAGATATGGAGCTAACCGGAGCACAAATTTTAATTAAAGTTTTGGAGGATTTAGGGGTAGATACGGTTTTTGGGTATCCAGGAGGAGCGGTTTTGCCGATTTATGATGCCCTTTACGATTCAAAGATTACCCATTACTTGACCCGGCATGAACAGGGGGCTGCCCATGCGGCGGACGGATATGCCCGGGCATCAGGCAGGGTAGGAGTATGTTTTGCCACATCCGGTCCGGGCGCAACTAACTTGGTTACTGGCCTCGCAACCGCTTATATGGATTCGGTGCCGGTGGTTGCCATTACCGGACAGGTGGCTACTTTCCTTTTAGGGAGGGATTCTTTTCAGGAGGCCGATATTACCGGAATAACTATGCCAATCACCAAACATAATTACTTGGTGAAAGACCCGGGGGAAATTGCCCAAACGGTGGTGGAAGCATTTTACATTGCCCGGACGGGACGACCGGGACCGGTTTTAATCGATATTCCCAAAGATGTCTCGGCAGCAAAAGCCCATTATAAATTTCTCGAAAAAGTTGAACTTCCAGGGTACAAACCAGTTCTTACTCCACGGGAGGAGGAAATAAAAAAAGCGGCGGCGCTTATAAACGACTCCGAGCGTCCGGTGGTTTTTACCGGGGGCGGAGTAATAAATGCCGGTGCTGAGCAGTTATTGCTACAATTGGCTGAAAAAATAAATGCACCGGTAGTTGCGAGTTTAATGGGGCTGGGCGGATTTCCGGGGAATCATCCCTTATTTTTAGGGATGCTGGGAATGCATGGAACTAAACCGGCAAACTATGCTGTTAGCGAATGCGATCTCTTGCTGGCAGTGGGGGTACGGTTTGATGATCGGGTTACCGGAGATGTAAAGAGCTTTGCACCTAAAGCCAAAATTATTCATTTGGATATTGATCCTGCCGAAATTAACAAAAATGTGCGGGTAGAAGTGCCACTGGTGGGGGATGTAAAGAACAGCCTTCAACTTTTGTTAGGGATGATAGAAGAAAAAAAGCCGGAAAAATGGTTGGAGTTTGTTGATGAGTTAAAGGAAAAATACCCTTTAACTTATAATCAAGAGTGTGGTTTAAAGCCCCAAAAAGTTATCGAAATTCTTTATCAGCAAACTGGCGGAGAAGCGATAATTGTCACCGATGTTGGACAAAACCAGATGTGGGCAGCCCAATATTACAAGTTTAACACACCCCGTAGCTTCATTTCGTCAGGAGGACTTGGAACCATGGGTTTTGGCCTTCCGGCGGGCATTGGAGCACAAGTGGCAAGACCGGACCGCCAGGTGGTGGTAGTTACCGGTGATGGCGGCATTCAGATGAATAGCCAGGAACTTATGACTGTCGCTGCTTATAATATTCCGATAAAGGTGATTATTTTAAATAACGGTTATTTAGGAATGGTGCGGCAGTGGCAGGAACTTTTCCACCAGCGCCGCTATTCCCATACGGAACTTGTAAATCCAGAATTTGTTAAATTAGCGGAAGCTTACGGAATTTTTGGAGTTCGAATTAAAAAGGAAGATAATTTGGAGGAAAAGCTTTGGGAAGTTTTAAAACACCCGGGGCCGGTAGTAGCCGATATTTGGGTAGACCGGGAGGAAAATGTTTTTCCCATGGTGCCGCCGGGAGGCGCTATTAACAAAATGTTAGGCTAAGGGGGGATTAGATGCGGCATACTTTAGCGGTATTGGTGGAAAACAATCCGGGGGTCTTAGCCAGGGTCGCAGGGCTTTTTAGCCGGCGGGGATATAACATTGATAGCCTGGCGGTAGGCAGAACCGAAAATCCGGATATTTCGCGCATGACTATTGTAGTAGAAGGGGATGACCGGGTTTTAGAGCAGGTAGTAAAGCAGCTGCGAAAACTTGTCGACGTAATAAAAGTTCAGGATATTACCTCGGAACAGTATGTGAGTCGGGAACTCCTTTTATTAAAAGTAAATGCTGATTCCGAAACCCGGGGAGAGATTATGCAGATAGTGGAAATTTTTCGGGCCCGGATTGTCGATATTGGCCCTAAATCTCTGACCATTGAAGCCACCGGGGATGAGGAAAAAATCGAGGCAATTGAGAATGCTCTGAGGCCTTTTGGGATAAAAGAGCTGGTGCGTACTGGGAAAATTGCCCTTTTACGGGGTTCTAGAACATCAAATATCAATGGGACTAAGGAGGAGGAATAACATGAAAAAAGTTTACTATGATCAAGATGCTAATTTAGAACTTTTACGGGAGAGAAAAATTGCGGTTATTGGATATGGCAGCCAGGGTCATGCTCAGGCACAAAACTTAAAAGACAGCGGTTTAAATGTAGTGATAGGCCTTCATGAAAAGAGTAAAAGCCGGGAAAAAGCAGAAGCCGATGGTTTTACAGTAATGAATGTGGCTGAAGCTGCGGCCTGGGCGGATATTATTCAGATATTGGCTCCGGATCAGACCCAAGCCCAAATTTACCGGGAAAGCATTGAAAAACATTTAACGACCGGAAAAGCTTTAATGTTTTCCCATGGCTTTAACATTCACTACGGGCAAATTGTACCGCCAGCCGATGTAGACGTGTTTTTGGTGGCACCGAAAAGTCCGGGCCATTTAGTGCGGCGGATGTATGTGGAAGGCAAAGGAGTGCCAGGATTAATTGCGGTTTACCAAGATGCTACCGGAAAAGCGAAAGACTTAGCCCTTGCCTATGCCAAAGGGATTGGCTGTACCCGGGCAGGAGTTTTTGAAACTACCTTTAAAGAAGAAACGGAAACGGACCTTTTTGGCGAACAGGCGGTATTATGTGGAGGGGTTACGCACTTAATTAAAGCGGGTTTTGAAACTTTAGTCGAAGCGGGATATGCTCCGGAAATGGCTTATTTTGAATGTTTACATGAAATGAAGTTAATTGTGGATTTAATTTATGAGGGTGGCTTCTCGTTAATGCGGTATTCCATTTCCGATACCGCTGAATACGGTGACTACATGGTTGGTCCCCGGATTATTACCGAAGAAACCAAAAAGGAAATGAAAAAGGTTTTAGAAGAAATTCAGAACGGTACGTTTGCGAAAAACTGGATTTTAGAAAATATGGCGGGACGCCCGGTATATAACGCCATTAAACGTCAGGAAAAAGAACACCTCATTGAAAAGGTGGGAGCGGAACTTCGGCAAATGATGCCATGGCTGAAAAAGTAGGGGGGATGTCTTTTGGAGATTACTGGTGCCAGGGCTTTAGTAAAAGCTCTTGAACTGGAAGGTGTTTCAACGGTTTTTGGCTATCCCGGGGGAGCGGTGGTGCCTCTTTATGAGGCCTTACGCCAATCAAAAATTCAGCACGTTTTAGTGCGCCATGAGCCGGGGGCAATACATGCCGCTAACGGTTATGCCCGGGCTTCGGGGAAAGTAGGAGTATGCATTGCTACCTCCGGACCGGGGGCCACCAACCTGGTAACCGGAATTGCTACGGCTTACATGGATTCAGTACCGGTAGTGGTGATTACCGGCCAGGTACCCACTACAATGGTGGGGACTGATGCTTTTCAGGAAGTAGATATTACCGGCATAACCATGCCAATTACCAAGCACAACTTTTTGGTGAAAAATCCGGCGGATATACCAGCAATTGTGAAAAAGGCCTTTTATATTGCTTCTACCGGTCGACCGGGCCCGGTATTAATTGATCTACCAAAAGATGTAGCCTCTCGAACTATCAACTTTCAATATCCGCAGAAAGTAGAGATCCGCGGGTATAAGCCTAATTTAAAAGGCCATCCCCAGAAAATTGCCGAAGCGGTAAAGGTCATAAGTCAGGCGAAAAGGCCGGTAATTATTGCTGGCGGCGGCATAATAGCCGCTAACGCCAGCCAGGAACTCTATGAGTTTGCCGTAAAGGCAGATATTCCGGTAACTAATACCCTCATGGGACTTACTTCCTTTCCCCAGGACAGCCCGCTTTTCTTAGGGATGCTCGGACTGCACGGGACCCGTTATGCTAATTTAGCGGTAACCGAAAGTGATATTTTAATTGCCCTGGGGGTACGGTTTGCCGACCGGGTAACGGGAGAGTTATCCGGCTTTGCTCCAAAAGCAAAAATTATTCATATTGATGTAGACCCGGCGGAAATCGGCAAAAACGTTAGGGCTGACGTTCCCATTGTTGGTGATGTAAAAAATGTTTTACAGGAGATGTTAAAATTAATTGAACCGCAAAACCACCAGGAGTGGCTGTCTAAAATAAACTCCTGGAAAGAAGATTTTCCCTTAAAATACGAAAAAGATGAGTATATAAAACCGCAGGAAACTATTAAACTTTTAGGAGAAAAGGTTTCGGATGATACCATAATTGCTACCGATGTGGGACAGCATCAGATGTGGACAGCGCAATTTTACCCTTTTAGAAAACCCCGTACTTTCTTAACCAGCGGTGGCCTTGGCTGCATGGGTTACGGGTTGCCGGCAGCTATTGGTGCGGCAATAGCTTTTCGGGATAAACAGGTAGTATTAATCACCGGCGATGGTAGCTTTCAAATGAATATGGGAGAGCTTGCTACTGCCAGGGAACAGAATTTATCTTTAAAGATTATCTTGTTTGTTAATAGAAAACTGGGAATGGTTAAGCAGTTGCAGGAATTTTATGCTAACAAAAATTACTTTGGTATTGATTTAGGTTTTATTCCGGATTTTGTGGCTTTAGCAAAAGCTTATGGGATTCCAGGACGGAAAATTACCAAACCGGAAGAGGTAGACGAGGCTTTAAACGAAATGCTTGGGCATAAGGGAATGTACCTTCTAGAAGTAGAAATAAGTCCCGAGGAAAAAGTGCTTCCTATGGTGCTCTCGGGGGCACCTATCGGGGAAGCGGTGGATTGGTAATAACGGTGGTAAGTGGTCGGTGGTCGGTCTTCCTCACCGATTACTTGCAAAAAAGCTGGAAGGGTGAGATTGATGGATAGGGTTAGGATTTTTGATACGACCTTAAGGGATGGGGAGCAGTCTCCAGGAGTTAGTTTAAACGTCCACGAGAAATTGCAAATCGCCCGGCAACTACAAAAGCTGGGCGTTGATATTATAGAGGCTGGTTTTCCGGTAACGTCGCCAGGAGATAAAGAAGCCGTTTTCCTAATTGCCCGAGAAGTAAAAGGGGTGGTAGTGGCAGGGCTTGCCCGGGCTTCAGCGTTGGATATCGAAACCGCTTGGGAAGCCTTAAAAGAGGCCGAAAACCCAAGGATTCATACTTTTATCGCTACTTCCGATATTCATTTAAAATACAAGCTGAAAATGGACCGGGAGGCGGTAATTGAACGGGCAGTAGCAGCAGTAAAACTTGCGAAAAAATACACTTCCGATGTGGAGTTTTCGGCGGAAGATGCTTCAAGAAGTGATTTGGACTTTTTGTGCCGGGTCGTGGAAGCAGCAGTAAAAGCAGGAGCTACTACTATAAACATTCCCGATACCGTTGGTTATGCGGAACCGGAAGAGTTTGGGGAATTTATCCGCAAAATTTTAGAAAAAGTTCCGGTAATGGACCGGGCAGTCTTAAGCGTTCACTGCCATGATGATTTGGGCCTTGCGGTGGCTAATAGTTTAGCAGCTATAAAAAATGGCGCCCGGCAGGTGGAATGTACCATTAACGGAATTGGCGAACGGGCTGGAAACTGTTCCTTGGAAGAAATAGTCATGGCTCTTTATACCCGAAAAGATCTTCTACCCTTTTATACCGGAATTAAAACCGAGGAGATTTACCGGACCAGTAAGCTTGTTAGCAATTTAACCGGTATGCCGGTGCAGCCCAACAAAGCAATTGTGGGGAAAAATGCCTTTTCCCACGAATCGGGTATCCACCAGGATGGGGTTTTAAAGGAAAGGACTACTTATGAAATAATGAACCCAAAGCTAGTAGGTATTCCCGAATCCCGTCTCGTCCTTGGAAAACATTCGGGAAGACATGCGTTAAAGGAGAGGTTATTAGAGCTTGGTTATGAATTAACCGAGGAGCAATTAAACGAAGCTTTTATTAAATTTAAAGCTTTAGCCGATAAGAAAAAAGAAGTTACCGACCAGGATTTAGAAGCAATGATGGAAGAAGAAATAAGAAAAGTTCCCGAAACTTTTACCCTGGAGTATTTCCATATTTCTACCGGTTCAACGATTATCCCCACGGCCACGGTGGGCTTATTAAAGGAAGAGGAAAAATTAGAAGAAGCTGCCACCGGCGATGGACCGGTAGATGCCATTTATAAAGCTATCAATAAAATAACCGGTTTAACCCCGGTTTTAGAACAGTATTCAATTAACGCTGTAACTTCCGGTGAAGATGCCCTGGGAGAAGTAGTGGTGAAATTAAAAAATGGCCGCGGGAAAATTATTACCGGTCACGGAGTTTCCACCGATATTTTAGAAGCCTCAGCCAAGGCTTATTTAAACGGTATTAACAAAATACTGTTTGAATTTTCACTGAAAGGGGAGAAGCAGTAATGGGGATGACAATGACCGAAAAAATCCTGGCCTTCCATGCTGGCAAAGGCAAAGTTGAGCCGGGAGAGCTCGTATCCTGCAAGGTAGATGCGGTTTTAGCTAACGATATAACCGGGCCGGTGGCAATTAGTGAGTTCAAAAAAATTGGGGTGGAAGCAGTTTTTGACCGGGAGAGGGTTTATTTAATACCGGACCATTTTACCCCTAACAAAGATATTAAAAGTGCTGAACAGGCCAAAATTTTAAGGGATTTTGCCCGGGAGCAAAACCTTACCTATTATTTTGAAGTAGGTAAAATGGGCATTGAGCATGTGCTCCTGCCGGAAGAAGGGCTGGTATTGCCGGGAGAGGTGATTATCGGTGCCGATTCCCACACCTGTACTTACGGGGGGCTGGGGGCTTTTGCCACCGGGGTAGGATCTACTGACCTGGCAGCAGCTATGGCGCTGGGGGAAACCTGGTTTAAAGTTCCCGAGAGCATTAAGTTTTATCTTTATGGCGAAAAGCTTTTACCCTATGTTTCGGCAAAAGATATTATCCTTTATATTATAGGCCAAATTGGAGTTGATGGAGCGTTATATAAAGCTATGGAATTTGCTGGCTCAGCCCTAAAATTAATCTCCGTTGAAGGACGGCTTACTATGGCTAATATGGCTATTGAAGCCGGGGCAAAAAACGGCATTTTTCCGGTAGATGAGCTAACTTTAGAATACGTAAAGAGTAGAGCAAAACGGGAATTTCAAGCTTTTGCCAGCGATCCCGATGCCCGATACGAAGCGGTTTACGAAATTAACGTGGAAGAAATCGAACCGCAGGTAGCTCTTCCCCATCTTCCAGAAAATGCCGTGCCGGTAAAGGAGGTATCCGGCAAGGACATTGACCAGGTGGTAATTGGGTCCTGCACCAATGGCCGAATTGAGGATTTACGGGTAGCGGCTGCGATTTTAAAGGGGAAAAAAGTTAAAGATTATGTCCGGTGTATTATCATACCCGGATCCCAAAAGGTGTACCGCCAGGCTTTAAGGGAAGGGCTTATAGATATTTTCCTTGAAGCGGGAGCGGCAGTCTCTACCCCTACTTGTGGTCCCTGCTTAGGTGGACACATGGGGATTTTAGCCAAAGGGGAAAAGGCTGTTGCCACTACTAACCGAAATTTTGTAGGCCGGATGGGCCACGTGGAATCGGAAGTTTATCTAGCGGGACCGGCGGTAGCAGCAGCTTCAGCGGTAGTCGGAAGAATTGCCCATCCCGAGGAGGTGTTATAATGCGGGCTTTTAAGTTTGGAGACGATATTGACACCGATGTAATTATTCCGGCGAGGTATTTAAATACATCTGATCCTGCAGAACTTGCCAAACACTGTATGGAAGACGGGGATCCTGACTTTGCCAAAAAAGCAAAGCCCGGAGATGTGATTGTGGCAGGGAAAAATTTTGGTTGTGGAAGTTCAAGAGAACATGCGCCAATAGCTATTAAAGCTCTAGGCATTGAAGCGGTAATTGCCAAATCCTTTGCCCGAATCTTTTACCGGAATAGTTTTAATATTGGCCTAAAAATTTTGGAATGCCCCGAGGCGGCCGAGAAAATCCGGGATGGGGATGAGCTTTCCATAAATTATGATACCGGAGAAATAAAAAATCTTACTACTGGCGAAAGCTATTTTGCCAAGCCGATACCGGAATTCATGCAAAATATTATTGCCAAAGGAGGACTAATTAACTATGTCCGGGAGAAATTGCAAGGGACCGTTTAAGATTCTTGTACTGCCGGGGGATGGCATCGGACCGGAGATAACCCGGGAAGCGGTTAAAGTTTTAAAAGCGTTGAGCGAAAAAAGCGGCATTACCTTTAATTTTCAGCACGGGTTAATTGGCGGAGCAGCAATCGATGAAGTTGGTGTACCACTTCCGGCGGAAACAGTGGAACTGGGGAAAAAGAGCGACGCCATTTTATTAGGCGCCGTTGGCGGCCCAAAGTGGGATAATCTACCGCCGGAAATCCGCCCGGAATTAGGGGGACTTTTAAAAATCCGTAAAGTTTTTGACCTGTATGCCAACTTACGGCCGGTTATGTTTTTCCCGGAACTGAAAAATGCTTCCCCTTTAAAGCCGGACATAATTGAGGGTGTGGATATTTTAATGGTCCGGGAGTTAACGGGTGGCCTTTATTTTGGCGAGAAGAAACGGATTACTACGGAACAAGGGGAACAAGCGGTAATTGATACCTTGATTTATACCGAAAAAGAAGTGGAAAGGGTAGTAAGACTTGGTTTTGAGTTAGCACAAAAACGAGGAGGTAAACTTACTTTAGTGGATAAAGCCAATGTTTTGGAAAGTTCCCGTTTTTGGCGGGAAGTAGCAGAAGAGGTGAAAAAGGATTATCCTGAGGTAACTTTATCTTATATGTATGTAGATAACTGTGCAATGCAGCTTATAAGGAATCCCCGGCAGTTTGATGTAATCGTTACCGAAAACATGTTTGGGGATATTTTAACCGATGAAGGCTCGGTTTTGGCCGGTTCCATTGGACTTTTACCCTCGGCCAGCTTAAACGGAAAGTTTGGGTTATATGAGCCGATCCACGGTTCTGCACCGGATATTGCCGGACAAAACAAAGCTAACCCCCTGGCAACAATCTTATCGGCTGGAATGATGTTAAGATACAGTTTAGACTGCCCGGAAGAAGCGTTACTTATTGAAAAAGCAGTAAAAGCAGTATTACAAAAAGGTTACCGGACGGGTGATATTTTGGAGCCGGGTACTACGTTAGTTACCTGTGAAGAAATGGGTGATTTAGTAGCGGAAGAAATCTTAGGTGGGGTTTATGATGAAGGTTTACCTTTATGATACTACTTTAAGAGACGGAGCCCAGGCCGAAGGGATAAATTATACGGTTTCCGATAAATTAAAAATTACCAAGAAACTAATTGCCTTTGGCATTGATTATTTAGAAGGTGGGTGGCCGGGAGCAAATCCTAAAGATTTAGAGTTTTTCCAGGAAGCCAAAAAGCTTGATTTTAATAAAACTAAGCTTGCGGCTTTTGGTTCAACCCGCCATCCAAGGCTTTCGGTAAAGGATGATTCCAACCTCCATAATCTTCTTAAAAGCGAGGCACCGGTAATTACGGTTTTTGGCAAAGCCTGGGATTTACATGTGGAAATGGCGTTGGAGACGAGCTTGGAAAACAATCTTTTAATGGTTTATGAAACCGTAGCCTTTTTAAAAGATGCCGGCCGGGAAATGGTTTTTGATGCGGAACATTTTTTTGACGGTTTTAAAAATAATCCCGATTATGCTCTTAAAGTTATCGAACAGGCCGCCAGGGCTGGAGCCGATTTCATAGTATTATGTGATACCAACGGCGGAAGTTTGCCCAAAGAGATTCGGGCCGGGGTGGAAGCAGCTTTAAAAATTCACTCCCGTATCGGCATTCACGCTCATAACGATTCGGAACTGGCGGTGGCCAATAGTTTAGAAGCGGTAAAAGCCGGGGCCATTATGATTCAGGGAACAATAAACGGTTATGGCGAGCGGTGCGGCAATGCTAATCTTTGCTCACTTATTCCTAATCTTTGCCTAAAAATGGGGGTAGAGCTAAACTGTCAGGACAATCTTAAAAACCTGACCCGGCTTTCTAGGTATGTTGCGGAAATTGCCAACCTTCATCCTAATCCTTATCAGCCGTATACCGGGCAGAGCGCTTTTACCCATAAAGGCGGTGTTCACGCCAGCGCTCTTTTAAAAGATAAGGGAACTTATGAACATATACCTCCCGAGCTGGTAGGCAACCACCGGAAAGTTTCCATATCCGACCAGGCCGGAGTTTCAAACCTTCTTTTTAACAGTGAGAACCTGGGGTTATCGGAAGAAGAGGTAAAAACCTATGGCAAAGAACTGGTGGCGGCAATTAAGGCGATGGAGCACCAGGGTTACCAGTTTGAAGGGGCCGAAGCATCTTTGGAACTTTTAGTCCGAAAAGTTTCCGGAAAATTGCTTGAACCTTTTAAAATTGACAATTCAAAGCTCATTATTGAAATTAAAGAAGATGGTCGGGTCTTATCCGAAGCGGTGGTTAAAGTCCGGGTGGGGGATACCACAATTCATACCGCTTCCGATGGCAACGGTCCAGTAAACGCTTTAGATAATGCCTTAAGGAAAGCTCTTTTAGAAATATACCCCAATCTTTCGGAACTTAAGCTTACCGACTATAAGGTCCGGGTCTTAAACGAAAAAGCCGGAACCGAGGCGGTAGTGCGGGTGTTAATTGAATCGTCAGCCGGCGAGAAAAGTATCAATACCGTGGGAGTTTCCACCAATATCATTGAAGCCAGTTTAAAAGCTTTAACCGACAGTTTAATCTACTTTTTAATTAATAATAGTGAAGGGACTGTTTCTTAAAACAGTCCCTTTTTTAATGTTGGCGCTTGCTGACCTGGCTCATTTTTTATTTTGCAAAGCAAAATTTTTAATTGATTATTACCAAAATAACCAAATAAGCGGAATTTTTTTGCTTCATTTTTCTGAAAATATACTTGACAGGGTTCAAATTCCGTAATATAATCAAAAACAAACAAATACAATCAAAAATAATCACAAAATAATCAAATATAAACAAAAGCTTTGGGGGGACTGTTTTGTTTGGCGAAGAACGAAAACTAAAAATACTTAAATACATCCAAAAAAATACTCGAGCTTCGGTTCAGGAATTAAGCCAGTATCTTGCGGTTTCCGAAGCTACCATTCGCCGGGACTTAAAAGAACTGGAGAAAGCAAGGCTTATAAACCGCACCCACGGCGGAGCAATGGCTCTTCATGGGGTAAATTTTGAGCTGACCTTTCGGGAAAAGGAAGATAAGTTCAAACAGGAAAAAGAGGCTATTGCCCAAAAAGCTCTGGAATTTATTGAAGAAGGAGATACCATTATTCTCGATTCCGGTACAACGGTTTTTCAGCTGGCTCAAAGGTTGAAAAATTTTGCTCGTCTTACGGTGGTAACTAATTCGCTAATAATTGCCCAGGAACTGCAGCTAACCTCGGGAATTGAAGTGCATTTAACGGGCGGGATTTTAAGGCGGGAAACCCTGGCTTTAGTGGGCCCGATTGCTGAGGAGAGTTTAGAACAGATTAGGGTTGATAAAGCTTTTATCGCCACCAACGGTATTGATTTAAAAGAAGGATTAACCACGCCAACTCTTGCGGAAGCGGCGGTGAAAAGAAAAATGATTAAAGCGGCCAAAGAGGTCTTCTTACTGGCCGACCACAGTAAAGCGGGAAAAGTTACTTTTGCTCGCTTTGCCAAAATTACTGATTTAAATCACTTTATCACCGATTCCGGTATCAGTAAGAATTTCGCTATGGAATTAGGAAAGCTTGGGGTACAAGTAACAATTGCTGAGGTATAAAAGTCTTGGAGGCTAAAAAGATGAACAAATTAGTTTTTACAGTAACCTTAAATCCTGCCGTTGACAAAACAGTAACCGTGGAAAAACTTATAGTAGGTGGAGTAAACCGGGTACAAGAATTGCGGATTGATCCGGGAGGCAAAGGTATTAATGTGGCGAGGGTATTAAATAACTTTGGTACAGAAGTAGCAGCCTTTGGCTTAATTGCCGGCCACCAGGGTAGATTTATTCAAAGTAAGCTTGAAGGGGAAGGAATCAAAACTTATTTTATAAATGTTCCCGGTGAAACCCGAACTAATTTAAAAATTGTAGATATGGCTTCAACAACTACAACCGAAATAAATGAACCGGGCTTTTGGGTCGAGGAAAAAAAGCTTTATGAGTTTACGGAATTGCTATTATCACGTTTAAAGGAGGCTTCCTTTTTAGTTTTAAGCGGAAGTTTGCCGGCGGGCGTTTCTCCGGCTATTTATAAGGACTACATTGAAAACGCCCGTAAATTTGGAATAAAGACCTTTTTAGATGCCAATGGGGATGCGTTAAGAGAAGGAATTGCCGGTAAGCCTTTTGGGGTAAAGCCCAATCTTTTAGAACTTCAGGAATTAATGGGCCAAACCCTTGACACCACTGAAAAAATTGTTGATGCGGGGAAAACCCTGCTTAAAGAAGGAATAGCGCTGGTGGTCATTTCGCTAGGAAAAGATGGGGCAATTTTCTTAAGTAACCAGGAAGGATTTAAAGTCACTCCCTTTCCCGTGACACCACTTAGTACTGTAGGTGCGGGAGACACTATGGTAGCGGCAATAGTTTTTGCCCTCTTGCAGGGAAAACCGTTAATTGAAATAGCCCGCCTGGCTACCACGGCGGGAACAGTTGCGGCGGCTAAATCGGGAACCCAGGCGTGTACTTTGGCGGAGGTACTAGAAAAGCTTTCGCTGGTGCACGTTGAGAGGTTATAGAGTATTAAAACCAAGAAGGAGGAGTAATTATGAAAAAAATCCTGGCGGTAACCGCATGCCCTACAGGGATTGCTCACACCTATCTGGCGGCTGAAGCTTTAAAAAAGGCTGCCCAGGAAAAGGGTATAGAGCTCAAGGTTGAAACCCGGGGTGCGGTCGGAGTGGAAAATGAGCTAACGGCTAAGGAGATTGCCGAAGCTCAGGCTATTATTATTGCGGCGGATACCGAGGTAAATGAGTCCCGGTTTGCCGGCAAACCGGTTATTAAGGTTTCTGTGGGGGAAGCGATTAAAAACCCGGGAGCCTTACTGGATGAAGCCTTAAACAAAAAGGCTACAGCCTCTGATTTTATTAATCAAGTGCAACAGGTTAAAGAAGAAAAAAGTAATCAACGTACAGGGGTTTATAAACACCTAATGACCGGCGTTTCCTATATGATTCCCCTGGTGGTAGCCGGAGGCTTAACAATAGCTCTTTCCTTTGTCTTTGGTATTAAAGCTTTTGAACAAAAAGGTACTCTGGCGGCCGCACTTATGGATATCGGTGGCGGCGCGGCGTTTGCCTTGATGGTGCCGATTTTAGCAGGTTTTATTGCCTATTCCATTGCCGAAAAGCCAGGTCTGGCTCCAGGATTAATTGGCGGTATGCTGGCTTCTAAAATAGGGGCAGGTTTTCTTGGGGGAATTGTAGCAGGATTTCTGGCGGGTTATATTGCTAAAGGATTAAAAGATTATGTTAAATTGCCAAAAAATTTGGAAGGTTTAAAGCCTGTACTGATCATTCCTCTTTTCTCTTCTTTGGCCGTGGGCCTTTTGCTGATTTATGTAATTGGTACTCCGGTTAAGAGTATTATGGATGCTTTAACTACCTGGCTTAAGGGTTTAAGCTCCGGAAACGCCATTTTGCTGGGACTGATTTTAGGAGCAATGATGGCTTTTGATATGGGTGGTCCGGTAAATAAGGCTGCTTACACCTTTGCCGTAGGCTTACTGGCCAGCAATATTTACGAGCCCATGGCGGCAGTGATGGCGGCAGGTATGACGCCTCCTTTGGGATTGTGGCTGGCAACGGTCCTGGCTCCCCAGAAATATACCGAGGAAGAACGGGAAGCGGGTAAAGCGGCGGCAATTTTGGGCATATCTTTTATCACCGAAGGAGCGATACCTTTTGCGGCGGCCGACCCTTTACGCATAATTCCCTCCATCATGACTGGCTCGGCTATTGCTGCTGCTCTTTCCATGGCGTTTCACGTAACCTTGCGGGCGCCTCACGGTGGAATTTTTGTGCTCCCGATACCCAACGCAGTAGGAAATTTAGGGATGTACGTAGTGGCAATTGCTGCAGGAACTATCGTTACGGCCTTAATGGTTAACCTGTTGAAGAAAAACAAATAAGTTTAAACTTTTGAGGGATAATAAGGAGTGGGCTAAGTCCCATTCCGTAATTTTTTGCTTGGTTTAGGGGGTATAACGATGGAATTACAAAATTTAATTACCAACGATACAATTTTAATTGGCTTAAATGTTTCTAATAAAGAGGAGTGCCTTTATAAGTTAGTGGAAAGCCTTTATAAGGCAGGATTTGTTTTTGATAAAAAGGAGTATTTTGATGCTGTTTTAAGCCGGGAAAAAAGCGGTACGACAGGGATTGGTTTTGGTTTTGCCATTCCTCACGGTAAATCTAAAGGTGTGCAAAAAGTGGGGCTGGCTTTTGCCCGATTGGATAAGCCGGTGGACTGGCAGTCTTTGGACGGTAAGCCGGTAGAAGCGGTATTTATGATTGCCGTTCCCGAAGAGTCGGCTGGGAATGAACATTTAAAGATTTTAAGCGAGCTTGCTCGTAAATTAATGGATGATAAATTTCGGAATGAGGTTCTAAGTGCGTCTTCGGCTAGCCAAGTGGTAGAAATCTTAGGTAAATTATAAAGAACAGAGGCTGGTGAAATTATGTTTGCTAGAGAAGTAATCTTAACTAATAAAACCGGATTCCACCTGCGGCCGGCACAGCTTTTTGTCGAAAAGGCGGCAAAATACGAGGCAAAAATTTCGGTAAAAACCGATACTGGCGCAAACGTAGATGGCAAAAGCATTTTAGGGCTTATGGCTTTAGGACTAAAGCCTGGCGCAAAAATTACTATTCAAGCCGAAGGAATTGATGAAGTTGAAGCAGTAAATGCTCTGGTAGAGTTAGTAGAAAGAAAGTTTGGTGAGGAATAATGGGAGAGAAAAGAGTAACTGGTCTTGGTATTTCCGAAGGTATAGCTTTGGGCAAGGTATTAATTTATAAATCTTTTGCAGCTCAAAAAACCCGGAAATTTATTACGGAGCTGGAGGTAAAAGCGGAAAGCGAGCGTTTAAAAGCGGCAAAAGAACGGATAATTTCGGAGTTAGAAGAGTTAATTGCTAAAACGGAAAAAACCTTGGGGACAGAAAAAGCAGGAATATTAAAAGGCCAAAAAAGTTTTTTAGATGACCCTGCCTTTTACCCGGAAATTGAAAAACTAATTTTAGAGAGAAATTATTCTGCCGAAGCCGCAGTACAAGAGGTTGTTGAAAAGTTTGCTGAAATTTTTGCCGGCATGGACAGCGATTATATGCGGGAGCGGGCTCAAGATATAAGGGATGTAGGAAGGAGACTTTTGGTTCAGTTAACCGGCGAAAAACCTTTTCAACTAACTGAAATAAATGAGGAAATAATTTTAGCGGCAGAGGATTTAACACCTTCCGAAACCGTGCAGTTAAATAAAAAATTTGTTTTAGGTATTATCGGTAAAATTGGCGGTAAAACTTCTCATACTGCTATTTTAGCGCGCTCTTTAGGAATTCCTGCAGTTTTAGGTTTAGGTGAAGGATTTTTGGAACTAAAAGATGGAGATTATATAATTTTAGATGGCAGTAATGGACTTGTTATTATAAATCCTGAAGAAAAAACTCTTGAAGAATACCGGGAAAAGGTAGCTATAGAACAAGAAAGGAATCAAAACCTTAAAGAAATAATTATACTACCCGCAATTACCCGTGACGGTAAAAGAGTAGAGGTAGCGGCAAACATTGGGACACCTGAGGAAGCGGACCTTGCTTTGAATCAAGGAGCAGAAGGCATTGGCTTGTACCGAACAGAATTTTTGTTTATGAGCAAAAAAGAAATGCCTTCGGAAGAAGAACAATTTAAAGACTACCGGCAGGTTGCCGAAGTAATGGGGGATAAGCCGGTGATAATAAGAACCCTTGATATCGGGGGTGATAAGGAATTACCGTATCTTAACCTCCCCCAGGAAAGGAATCCTTTCTTAGGTTACCGGGCTATTCGTATTGGTCTTGAGCAAAAAGAGCTTTTAAAAATTCAGCTGCGGGCAATTTTAAGGGCCAGTGCCTATGGAAACCTTAAGGTAATGCTACCGATGATTTCAAGCCTTGAAGAATTTCGCAAAGTAAAAATGATTTTCGAGGAGATTAAAGATGAACTTAAAGCTTTAGATATTAGCTTTAATCCCAAAATAGAACTTGGAATCATGATTGAAGTCCCCTCAGCGGCACTTTTAGCCCCGGCGTTTGCTCAAGAAGTGGACTTTTTCAGTATTGGGACCAATGATTTAGTGCAATATTGTTTAGCGGTGGACCGAATGAATGAAAAAGTGGCTTTTCTTTACGACCATTTTCACCCGGCGGTTTTAAGATTAATAAAAATGGTGGCGGATGCTGCCAAAGCTGCAGAAAAATGGGTTGGCATGTGTGGTGGTATGGCGGGAGACCCTTTAGCGACTCCCCTTTTAGTGGGCTTAGGTTTAAAAGAGCTCAGTATGGAGGCAGGAAAAATTGGGAAAATAAAACAAATTATAAGAAAGCTTGACGCTCGGGATTGCCAGAAGCTTGCGGAAGAAGTATTAAAATTGCCTACCACCCAGGAAGTTCGGGAAAAGCTTTTGGAATACTCTAAAGCTAATATCTTATAAAAATTAAAACATTAATTTATCTAAAGTTAGGTGGACTGGCTTTAACCAGCACATCATTATAAAAAAACTCCGCGGATGCTGCGGAATTTTTTTTAGAGATAGTTTTGGTAGCCGAAAAATCTTTCTTAACGGCGGGATTTTTTCCTTTTTTTATCGTAATTCGACCAGACAATTCCGACTGCCGTTACAGCAGCTAAGGTAATCCCTTTAACTAATGCCCGCTTTGCAAGTTCTGGCTTTAAAAGGGGCGAAATTTTTAAGGCAAAAGGTAAAATTTTAGCAACTATAAGACTGATAAAGCCATTTAACCTTAAAAAGGAAGGGGCACCGTATAAAAGAAGAACTAAAAGAGGATGAAGGTTTAAGCGATTTACCAGAAAGCTTGCCAAAATGGTTAAAAGAATAAGGCTTGGGAGAAAAGTAATTAGAGTAGTTTTGGCTAAAGCGATAATTTTAGGCGTCCCGAGAAAAAGGAAATCATTGTAGGTAACATATAAGGCTGCAATAAAGCCAGCTATTGCCCAAAAAATCTTGTCAGCATATTTTTCCATTAAACGGCCTCCTTTAATTACTTAAAATAGGGTAAAAGTGCTAAAATAAATTCCAATAATATCAATAAGACAATAGTAACTTCTAACGCTAAAAAGCGGCTGGTTACTACTTCTTCCGAAAGCATGGAATAACTTCGCTCTAAAACATTTAATTTATGGCGAATTTGCTCTGCCCAGATATTGGTTCTAAAAATCCTTAAAGCCTGGGAATAGACCCGGGCGTAAAATACATCTTCAGTAACTTTTAAAGCATTTTGCACCCGCTCGGTAATTTCAGTAATATCAGCCACGGTTTTTAAAAGTCTTTTCATTATTGTCCGGTACTTGCCAAGTTTTTTGTAGCCCCATTCTTTTTCGGCCCGGTCGATATCCTGATACATTTCGTTTATTTCTTTTGTTAATAAACTGTCATAATACCGTAGCTCTAAGAGCTGGGATACGGCAAATTCTAGGAGATCGAGAACATCCATATTGCCGTCAGCGTCATAAACAAAGGCTGCATCCCAGGTAATAATGGTCAGATCGGTGTCGGCATAGGAAAAGCGGTTATTTAAAATTTCGGCCCGGGTAGCGGAGGACAGTGGCTCGTTGTCACCCAGAAGCAGAGGGACTGGATCATAATTAGGCTTTTGAGTTGTAAAAAATATCAGAAAATCTTCTTCAAAAAGTTCCAGCGAGGGCTTAATTAAAGCGGGAGTTAAAAGGTCTTTTAGAAATTTTACTTCTTTTTTAAAGACTTTATCAAACTCCTCGGTATTATTTAAATAAATCATAAGATCTACTAACTCGTCGTAGCCATTTAAACCTTTAAGATCCAAACTTAAATTTAAACTTAAGACTCCCCAGGCAAAAATTTTTCCTGATATTTTTGCTTGGAAAGTCTTACCTTTATAAGAATAGGAGCCGGTAGAATATTCAAAAATTAATGGCGGCTCCTCAATGTGAATAGCTTTGGGGGGAATTTTCTTAAGCTTTAACCGAAAGGGCCTTTTTTCCCCCAGGACTTCTTCAGCTTTTAAGAGATTTATTTCCTCGGCTATGTCAAAAAGGCGGTATAAAAAGACTTGATCCAAAACGATCACCCTCCAGTTACCTCTCCTAAAATAATCCGGGCCAGTTCCTCGGGCAGGCCATTTTTTCTAATTTCGGAAGCGGTTATTTCATAGGGATAGGAGATAAGGCGAAAATTTACGGCAAGGGTATCTTCTTCTACCTTTGCCAAAGCATAAATTGCCCGGGGGTCTTTGGTTTTAGGTTTGCCTACTGCTCCTGGGTTTAAAAAGTGACGTCCCCGGTGGGTAAAATAAAAAGGATAATGAGTGTGACCAAAAACAAAAACATCAATCTCCGGATAATCTTCGATAAGTTTATCAAATCGGGCAGGGAAAAGGTCTGGGGTTAAATACTCGTTTAACCGCTCAGGGGAGCCGTGAAACAAGAAAAATTTTTTACCTGCCACTTCAAACTTTATGGATTGGGGAAGGCTTTTTAAAAGTTCCTGATTTCCGTAAGTTAAAGTTTTTACAGTAAAAGTCAAAGATTTAGTTCCGATTTCATGTTCTTTTTCGGTTTTATAATCACAACCGCAGGTGGGCTTCTTAAAAGCTACACCATCATCATAATTACCAAGAACACCTTCAATTTTATTGTCCTTAATAAACTCGACGGTTTCATTGGGGTAAGGACCATAACCTACTAAGTCACCGGTATGGTAGATTTTAGCTACCTTATTTTTTTGGGCATCGGCCAAGACTTCTTTTAATGCAGGAAGATTGGCATGAATATCACCGAGAAAAGCCATGAGCATAGCTGTCACCTCATCTCAAGGTTAATTTTAGTATTCAAATAAGGCCTTATGCGTTCCTTGCGTGCAATTATTGACGAAATTTCATTTTAACAATATAATAACATATAAAATTAATTACGAAAAATCCTATGAACGGGACGAGTAGCAGGCCGATAAGTCCCAAAGCGAGCCGGGGAGGGTGGGAGCCTGGCGGGCAGGGTTTGGCGAAAATCCCCCGGGAGGAGGCGGCCGAAAGGCTTTAGACCGAGTAGGTTTGCCCGGCAGCTTGCCGTTATTTTAAAGAAGCGACCGGAGTTACCGGTAATTTGGGTGGTACCGCGGTTATAAGCCGTCCCTTAACCTTTTATGGTTAGGGGATTTTTTAGTTTAAGCGTCCTGGAAAGGTTTTTGTAGGGCGCATTCCTGTGCGTAATATTTTGTCGCCATCGAGCCGACCTTACGATTTGAGAGGTGTGAGGTGCGATGTGAGATATGAGATTATTAGGTTTAGCTTTCGCTGCCTAAGAATTAAAGCCAGCAGGAGCCGGCCCTATCTTTGTTTGTAGATTTAGTTTTGATTCACAAAAATTAACCTTATAAAAGGAGAGGATAGAGCCAATGGATTACGGAAAAACCTTAAACCTTCCAGTTACCGACTTTCCCATGCGGGGAAACCTTCCCGAGCGGGAACCGGAAATTTTAGAATATTGGAATAGTATTGACCTTTACCGGAAAGTGCAGCAAAAAAATCAGGGGCGCCCGAAATTTATCCTACACGATGGCCCGCCTTATGCCAACGGCGATATTCATATGGGCCACGTCTTAAACAAAGTGCTAAAAGATATTATTGTGAAATTTAAAAGTATGGATGGCTATGATGCCCCTTATGTTCCGGGCTGGGATACCCATGGCCTTCCCATTGAACAGCGGGCTATAAAAGATTTAGGAATTAACCGAAAAGAAGTAAGTCCCCTGGAATTTCGGGCCAAATGCAAAGAGTATGCCAAAAAATATGCCGAAATTCAAAAAGAGCAGTTTAAACGTTTAGGCGTCCGGGGCGATTGGGAGAATCCCTACTTAACCTTAATGCCTCACTTTGAAGCCAAACAAATTGAAGTTTTTGGGGAAATGGCCAAAAAAGGCTATATTTATAAAGGCTTAAAGCCGGTTTATTGGTGTCCGGTGTGTGAGACGGCACTGGCGGAAGCGGAAATTGAATATGCGGATAAAAAGTCTCCTTCAATTTATGTCCGGTTTAAGGTAATCGATGGGAAAGGGAAAGTTCCTGAAGACGCGTATCTGGTCATCTGGACGACAACTCCCTGGACCCTGCCGGCCAACGTGGCGATAGCTGCTCACCCGGAGTTTGATTATGTGCTAGTAAAAACTGAAAAAGGAGAATATGTAGTTGCCGAAGGGCTTTTGCCCCAATTTTTTGAAGCAACAAAATTAAGCGGTGAAATTATTAACCGCTATAAAGGAGAAGAACTTTCCGGGGTTGTCACCCGTCATCCGTTTATAGAAAGAGAGTCTATGGTTGTGCTTGCGGACTATGTAACTTTAGAATCCGGTACCGGTCTTGTGCATACTGCTCCCGGCCATGGTACCGAAGACTTTGAAACCGGAAAAAAATATAACCTTCCGGTATTGTCTCCGGTAAACCACCAGGGGGTCTTTACCGAAGGGGCAGGAAAATATGCGGGAATGAAAATTGATGAGGGCAACAAAGTTATTACTCAGGATTTGGAAGCCTCCGGGGATTTACTGGCCATGTCGTTTATTAAACACTCGTACCCCCATTGCTGGCGGTGTAAAAACCCGGTGATTTTTAGGGCTACCGAGCAGTGGTTTGCTTCTATTGACGGTTTTAGAGAACAGGCTTTAAAGGAAATTGATAATGTCGAATGGATTCCTGCCTGGGGTAAAGATAGGATTTACAATATGATAAGGGACCGGGGAGACTGGTGTATTTCTCGCCAAAGAACCTGGGGTGTGCCTATACCGATCTTTTACTGTGAAAATTGCGGCAAAGAAATTGTTACCGATGAAAGTATTAAAGCTGTTTCCGCTCTATTCCACCGGGAAGGTAGTGATGCCTGGTGGAAATACGAGGCGGAGGAGATTTTGCCCAAGGGCTTTAAGTGTCCCACATGTGGTGGGGAAAAGTTCCGTAAAGAAACTGATATCATGGACGTCTGGTTTGATTCCGGATCCAGTCATGTGGCGGTGTTGGAGCAGCCGGAATACTGGCCGGATTTGCGCTGGCCTGCTGACCTTTATTTGGAGGGTTCGGACCAGCACCGGGGTTGGTTTAATTCTTCCCTTTCTACGGCAGTTGCTACTAAAGGAAAAGCACCGTATAAAGCGGTATTAACCCATGGATTTTTGGTGGACGAAAAAGGAAGGAAAATGTCTAAGTCTTTAGGCAACGTGGTCGATCCTTTAAAAGTTATTAAAGAACTGGGGGCAGATATTCTGCGGCTTTGGGTTGCCTCCGCTGACTACCGGTCTGACCTTGCTATCTCCAATAACATTTTAAAACAGACCGCCGAAGGCTACCGGAAGATTAGAAATACTATTCGTTTCCTCTTAGGAAACCTCTATGATTACGACCATGAAAAGCATCGGGTGCCCTATGAGCGGCTCTTGGAAATCGACCGCTGGGTACTTGCCAAATTACACCGTTTAATTGCCCGGGTGGAAAAAGCTTATAAGGATTATGAGTTCCATGTAGTATTCCATGCGGTTCATAACTTCTGCGCGGTGTATATGAGTGCTATTTATTTAGACATTATTAAAGACCGCCTATATGTGGAACTTCCCGATTGTGAAAAGCGCCGTTCGGCCCAGACAGTGCTGTACGAAATCTTAGATACCCTTTTACGGCTACTGACTCCGGTTTTGGCTTTTACCACTGAAGAAGCTTACCGGTACTTTCCGGCAAAAGATAAAAAAGAATCGGTGCAGCTTTTGGATATGCCAAAAGTAGAGGAAAAATATTTAGATGTAGCTTTAGAAGAGACCTGGGATAAAATTTTAGAAATTCGTGATAAAGTCTTAAAAGCTTTAGAAACTGCCCGTCAGGGAAAATTAATAGGACATAGTTTAGATGCCTGGATTACTTTAAAAGCAGCCGGCGATCTCTACGAATTTTTAAGGGAAAGGGCTGCTATCTGGCCGGAAATCTTTATTGTTTCGCAGGTGGATATTAAAAATGAAGAAGTTTTTGGAGAAAACAACGAGTTACCTTTAGACGTGGTAGTTAATAAAGCTTTAGGAGAAAAATGCCAGCGTTGCTGGATGTATTCTCCGGAGGTAGGAAGTGACCACGAATTTCCCGGCACCTGTCCCCGATGTGCCGGTGTTTTGCACGAACTTAGTAGAAACGGATAATTTCCTAAAAATCGCCTGACTTCTTTGTCAGGCGGTTTTTTTCTTAAATTAAAGAAGGTATGAAATTTCCGCATCCCGGTAATAATACCATTAAAATTACTGCGGTGCGGAGGGGATATAATGAATTGTCCGATATGCCAAGGCAGAGCTACCGGTAAGATCGGAACTGACCAGTATTTTTGCTGGAACTGTTGTGTGGAATACCGGATTAATAAAGAAGGGGTGCAGATTTACGAATTGGGTGAGGACGGAAGTTTGATGGCTTTTGATCCTTACAATCAGCAGCTCTATTAAAAAGTAAGGGAGGTAGCAGTATATGCGGCGGGATTTTATCGGCGGCTTGTTAGCTGGAAGTTTAATTGGGCTTACCTTAGCGGCATCGGTTACTACCCGGAAAGACGGCCGGAAAATGGTTATGCGGGAGGGTGGCAGGATCCGAAAAAAATTTATGGGCATTCTCGATGATTTAACCTAGAGGTGGAAATAGGTGACATACCATGTTTTTTAGAAAAAATCTTTTTTTTCTTTTAAAACTTCTCGGAATAATTGCTGCCCTTATCTTTTTTTACCGGATAAGGGCAGTTTTTTTCCCTTTTATTTTAGCGGGCTTTTTAGCTTATCTCCTGCACTGGCCGGTGGATCTACTGGAAAAATGGGGAATAAAGCGGGGGTTTGGAATAATACTCCTGTATCTGGTCTTAGGCTTTATAATCTTTCTTATAGCAAAATTTTTACTCCCTTCTTTTGTACGCCAAGTCAATGATTTATTGGTGGTTCTTCCCGGTTATTTAAACCAGGTCCAGGCCTTTTTAGACCGCCAGCAGGAAGGAATTGATCGGGGCACTCTTCCGCCAGAAATAAAAAAAAGCTTAATGACCCAAATTGATACCTTGGAAAAAAGTTTAGCCCAAATGTTAAAAAGTATTTTAAGCGCCTTATGGGGAGTATCTTCCCGTTTATTTGATTTTCTTTTAGCCCCCATCTTAGCCTATTATATCCTAAAAGATGTCCATAAATTAAAAAAAGGTTTTTTATCTTATCTTCCCCCTCATTTACAGGATGAGGCGCTTATTTTCCTGAGGGTTTGCGACAATGTCTTTGGCCGGTTTATAAAAGGGCATTTGTTAATTTGCCTGGCGGTAGGAATAGTAACCGGTTTAGTGCTTTACTTGCTAAAGATGCCGTATAGTTTTCTTTTGGGGCTTCTGGCGGGGGTAATGGAGTTAATTCCGTATTTTGGACCAATTCTTGCAAGCATCCCCATCCTGGCTATCGCTCTATTAAAGGGAAAAATTTTATTTTTTAAAACTTTGGTGGCAATCGTTTTAATTCAACAGCTGGAAGGAAACGTCCTTGCTCCTAAAATTTTGGGAGATAGCTTAGGACTTCATCCTTTAACGGTTATATTTTTGCTGCTTTCCGGCTTTACTTTGGGAGGAGTTGCCGGCATGATTTTAGCAGTGCCTGTAGCTGCTACTGCCCGGAATCTTTATATTCTTTTCCGGCGAAGGGGTATTACTACTAAAAATTAGTACTTTATTTTTAGAAAATAAACCATAGGGAAATTTCATCTTGTTGACAGTAAAATTTTTGGTAAAGTATAATTAGATAAAATTAAAGCCGTTTGAATGGGGGAAATTGTGTGTTAGGACACGAAATCCGGGAAAAATTCTTGAAATTTTTTGAAAGCAAAGGTCATAAAATCCTGCCCAGTGCTTCCCTTATCCCTGCTAATGACCCGAGCCTTTTATGGACAGCTGCAGGAATGGTGCCCTTTAAACCATATTTTACCGGAGCGGCAGTGCCCGAGGTAAGACGGGTTACTACCTGTCAGAAATGCCTGCGGACTCCGGATATTGAGTCGGTAGGGCGGACTGCCAGGCACCATACTTTTTTTGAAATGCTGGGAAACTTTTCCTTTGGGGATTATTTTAAAAAAGAAGCGATTACCTGGGCCTGGGAGTTTGTTACCGAACACTTAGGTATTTCTAAGGATAAATTGTACATAACCATTTACTTGGACGACGACGAAGCCTTTGACATCTGGCATAACGTGGTGGGCGTTCCCGCGGAGCGGATTACCCGCCTTGGTAAGGATACTAATTTCTGGGAGATAGGTGTTGGTCCCTGCGGGCCTTGTTCGGAAATTTACGTAGATTTAGGTCCAGATCGAGGCTGTGGGAGTCCCGACTGCAGTGTGGCCTGTGATTGTGGACGTTTCCTGGAAATCTGGAACCTGGTGTTTATCCAGTTTTTCCGGGATGAAGAAGGAAACTATACTCCTTTGGAGCATAAGGGTATTGATACCGGCATGGGTTTGGAAAGGGTGGCTTCGGTCCTTCAAGGTGTGCCTTCGAACTTTGATACTGATATTTTCCGGGAAATAATTGACTATGCCGCTCAAATCCTTGGCGTTAAATATGGGTACGATGAAAAAGTGGATGTGGCTTTAAAGGTGATTGCCGACCATACCCGGGCAATTACTTTTGCCATTACCGATGGGGCCCTTCCTTCCAATGAAGGTCGGGGGTATGTCATAAGACGGTTACTGCGCCGGGCTTTACGGTTTGGACGGCTATTAGATCGGGAAGAGCCCTTTTTACATCAGGTAGCTAATAAAGTTATAGATCAGATGGGCGATGCTTACCCCGAACTTAAAGAAAAAGCAGAACATACCTTAAAAATTATTAAACTTGAAGAGGAAAAATTCCGGGAAACCTTAAATCAGGGTCTTGCTATGCTTGCTGATTTAATGGAACGTTTAGCCCAGGAAGGAAAAACCGAAATTCCCGGACTTCTTGCCTTTAAACTTTACGATACTTACGGCTTTCCCATTGAACTTACCCGGGAGATAGCCGAAGAAAAAGGCTTTACCGTGGATGAGGAAGGTTTTAAGCAGCAAATGGAAGAACAACGCCGCCGGGCCCGGGAAGCAAGGGAGGATGTAGATTATCTTTCTACCAGGGATGCTTTCTTAAAAGAATTAAAAGAAGAGCTGGGAGAAGTAACTTTTGTTGGTTATGATAAGCTTTTAGACAGTTCTGAAATAATCGCCATTATTAAAGACGGTCGAAAAGTTGATAGACTTACTGCCGGGGAGGAAGGGGAAATCATTACCCGGATAACCCCCTTTTATCCCGAAGGCGGCGGGCAGGTGGCTGATATAGGGGAAATATCTGGCGATGGCTTTAGGCTTTCCGTCTTAGATGTAGAAAAACCTTTGAGCGACTTTATAATTCACAAGGTAAAAGTTATTGATGGTAAGGTAAAAGTAGGGGATACAGCAACCTTAGCGGTACTTGAAGAAACCAGGATGAATACCGCCCGTAACCACACTGCTACCCACCTTCTACATAAAGCTTTAAAAATGGTCTTAGGCGAACATGTAAACCAGGCAGGTTCACTGGTAACTCCAGAGCGGCTTCGTTTTGACTTTACCCATTTTGAGGGGCTTAAAGAGGAAGAAATACGGGAAATTGAAAATATTGTAAACAACGCAATTTTAAAAAATCTCCCGGTGATGATTGATTACACTACTTTAGATGAAGCCCGGAATGCGGGAGTAATTGCGTTATTTGATGAGAAATATGGAGAGCGAGTCCGGGTGGTTCGGGTAGGTGATTTTTCTGCTGAGCTTTGTGGTGGAACCCATGTTTCTTCTTCCGGTGTTATTGGTTTCTTTAAAATCTTGGGGGAAAGTAGTATTGGGGCTGGAGTTCGGCGGATTGAGGCGGTAACTGGCGTTGGAGCCCTGGAATACGTAAGGAGTTTAGAAGATACTCTTAAGACCGCAGTTGAACCTTTTAAATGTACTTTTGCCGAATTACCTGAAAAAATTTCCGGTGTTTTCAAAAACCTTAAAGATAAAGACCGGGAAATTGAAGGCCTTAGGCAACGGCTGGCTGCTTTTGAAGTAAAAACTTTACTTCATTCTGTTCGGGAAATTAATGGGGTTAAGGTACTTGCGGCCGAAATTGAAGGGGCAGACATGGATGGACTCAGAAAAGCTTACGATCTAGTGAAAGCTTCCCTGGCCAATTATGTTTTACTGCTGGCGGGAGTTAAGGATGGTAAGGTAAGTTTCCTGGCCGGGGTTGACAAAAATCTCACATCTAAATATCATGCCGGAGAACTGGTTAAAGAAGCGGCCAAAATTGCCGGAGGCGGTGGCGGTGGCCGACCTGACATGGCCCAGGCCGGTGGTAAAAATCCGGAAAAAGTAAAAGAAGCTTTACAGGTTATTGACGAGTACGTTCAGTCTAAATAAAAAAGTATAAAACCCCCCTTTTTCTGGGAAAATTCCCATAAAGGGGGGCTTTTCGTATGAAAATCCATTGTCAGTCGGAATGCTTACACGAAGTAAATGGGTTTTGCAATCAAGAAAAAGTAGAGTTAAAGCAGGAAGGATTGATGGTTATCTGCTCATCTTTTGTCCGTAGAATTCCTGATAAAGATACGACTACAGTGTTTTATTATCACTACAACGATAACCTTTGGACTTAAGGAAAATTTTTAAAGTTTAAAGGAAATGAAGAAAAAGTTGCCGAATAATTATATATAAGGGATCCGGTCGTTAAAGGGGGTGCTCGGAATGAACGACGAACTGGAAAAAACGATGCGCTTTGGTTTTGATAAAGAGAAAAACACCAAACATAAAGCCCTGCTTCTTACCATTTATGAAGCATTACAGGAAAAAGGTTACAATCCTATTAATCAACTGGTAGGTTATCTCCTATCAGGAGATCCGGCATATATCACTAGCCATAAAAATGCCCGAAATTTAATTCGCAAGATTGAGCGGGACGATCTTTTAGAAGAACTCTTAAAAGTGTATTTAGAAAGGGAGTAAGATTTGGAGAAAAGAGTCCTTGGGAATACCGGAATTGAAGTTTCACGCCTTTGTTTTGGGGCTCTCACAATTGGCCCCCTGCAGCGAAATTTATCGTTAAACGAAGGAGCGCGCATAATTCGTTTAGCTCTCGAAAAAGGGGTTAATTTTATTGATACGGCCGAGCTATACCAAACCTACCCGTATATTAAAAAGGCATTAGAGGGTTTTCCGACCGATCGGGTGGTTATTGCTACGAAATCTTATGCAGCAACCGCCCAGGAAATGGAAAAAAGCCTTAAAAGAGCTTTATCTGCCCTTGGACGAGATTATATTGATATTTTTCTTTTGCATGAACAGGAATCATATTTTACGTTAAAAGGCCATGAAGAAGCCCTTTTCTTTCTGGTAAAGGCCAAGGAAAAAGGTTATGTTCGGGCTGTAGGGATTTCCACCCACCATATAGCTGGGGTGCGGGCGGGGATGATGCATCCGGCGGTAGAAGTAATTCATCCGCTTATTAATTACCGGGGGATTGGCATTGCCGATGGTTCCACCCAGGAAATGTTAGAAGCAATAGCGGAAGCTTATCTCATGGGCAAAGGGCTCTATGGGATGAAACCTTTAGGTGGAGGCCACTTGGGCAGTGATTTTAAAAAAGCTTTTGATTTTGTCCTAGGGATAAAAGAACTTTCTGCTATTGCTGTCGGGATGAAGTCGGAAATTGAAGTAATTGCTAATATAAACTACTTTCAAAAGGGCGAAATTGATGGTAATATAGAAGAGAACCTAAAAAAACTTTCCAAAAAACTCCACATTGAGAGCTGGTGTCAGGGCTGTGGGCAGTGTATAGATGCTTGTTCCCAGAAAGCTTTGGCTCTTGGACCTACCGGTAAAATTCAAGTAAATAAGGAAAAATGCCTGTTTTGCGGTTACTGTGGAGCGCGGTGTCCTCATTTTGCCATAAAAGTAATCTAAGGCGGCGGATGCATTGATGAAAGTTCTTGGGCTTGATGTTGGGGATAAAAAAATTGGTGTTGCTTTATCCGATGAGTTAGGTTTTATGGCCCATGGCTTAACGGTTATTAACCGTAAAAACCTGAAAGAAGATTTAAGGGAGCTTAAAAAAATTATTGACCTACATAATGTCACCGAAGTTGTTATCGGTTATCCCCGTAATATGAATGGAACCACTGGCCCTCGAGCTTTGATGGTGGAGCGGTTTGCGGAAGCGTTTTACCAATTTACCGGGATTAAACCCGTTTTTTGGGATGAACGTTTATCTACCGTGGAAGCGGAAAAGCTATTAATAAGCGGAGATGTAAGCCGTCAAAAAAGAAAAAAGGTCATTGATAAAATGGCGGCAACGCTCATCCTTTCGGGTTATCTAAATTATAAAAGTAAAACTTAGAAAGAGGTGGAATTCATGGAATTGGGCGAAGTTATTACGCTCGTCGATGAGGAAGAAAATGAGTTTGAATTTGCTGTTATTGACCTTTTAGAAGTAGAAGGCAAACAGTATGCAGTCTTAGTACCGGCGGTGGATGAAGAGGAAGAGGAATTAAATGATGAAGAAGAGGCGGTAATCTTGCGCCTTGAAGTGGACGAGGAAGGCAATGAAGTATTGGTTGATTTAGATGATGAGGAGTGGGAAATGGTTGCCGATGCCTGGACCGAAAAATTGGAAGATGAAGGTTCTGATGAGTAAAAAGAAAGCTTTTAGAGCTTTCTTTTTTTATGGGTAAGAGGAAAAAACAAAAAGTGGTAGTATTATATAAGGGTATAAAATTTTTGATTTAGGTGGGGGAAAATGAAAAAGCTCTATATCATTCTAACGGTAGTTTTCGCTTTTACGTTTATGGTAGTGGGTGGCATTGTGGGGTTTGCCTACTACACCTATATAAAACCTTACGAGGGGAAAATCGCCTATGGCGTATCAGTTGAAGGTAAACCCGTAGGCGGCATGACTTTTAACGAATTTAGGAAATATCTTCAAGAACTAAATGACGAAGTTAAAAACCAAAAAGTAGTATTTACCCTTGGAAATAAATCCTGGACTTATACTAAAGGCGAACTGGGCATTTCTCTAAAAACCGACTTAATGTATAAAAGAGCCTATGAAATTGGTCGGAAAGGGTTTTTTTTCAAACAAGTTTTAGCAAGAAAACAACTTTTAAAAAATCCTGTAGATCTTAAATACCTTGTGAAGTTTGATGAAAAGCTCCTTTTGGCCAAACTTAACCAAATCAATAAAGAGATTTATGTAGAACCAAAAAATGCTGAGTTCCGTCTTTTACCCAATGATACTTTTGAAATTATTCCCCATAAAACGGGTATAACCTTGGATATGGCCCAGGCCCAAACAGAAGTGCGTAAAGGGCTGTTAGCCAAGCCTTTAGAAGTAAATCTTAAACTAAAAGAAGTATTACCGGATAAAACCACCGAAGACATAAAAAAGATGCGGCTAACCGGCCTTTTATCGAGTTTTACCACTAGCTTTGATATATCCAAAGTCAACCGGTCTTATAATATCGGAGTGGCCGCAGGAAAATTAAATGGTATCCTGGTTGCTCCAGGAGAAGTTTTTTCATTTAATAAAACCGTTGGACCGAGAAGTGCAAAAGAAGGGTATAAAAATGCTCCGGTAATTTTGCGGGATCAGTTGGTGGAAGCGTTAGGCGGCGGAGTTTGTCAGGTTTCCACTACGCTTTATAATGCGGTATTACTGGCTAATTTACCGATTGTCGAGCGTTCAAACCATTCGCTGCCGGTAGCCTATGTACCACCGGGCCGTGATGCTACTGTTACCGATACAGGAAAGGACTTAAAATTTAAAAATAATCTGCCGTGTTATCTTTATATAAAATCTTACGTTAATGGTAATCGGATTACTTTTAAAATTTTTGGCGATGCCAGTTTAAGAAAACACGTGGTAATTAAAAGCTGGGTTACAAAAACATATCCTTACAAGACCATTCTGATAAAAGACCCCACACTGCCCGAGGGCCAAAAGGTAGTCAAACAGCAAGGTATTAATGGTAAATATGCTAAGGCCCAGCGGGTGATTTACGAAAATGGCCGGGTAGTAAAAGTTGAAAGCCTGCGGGATAGCTATTATAAGCCAATGAATAAAATTATACTGGTAGGAAGTAAAAAAGTTCCAGTGAAAACTAAAGAATCTTCGGTAGATGATTTTGTATATTAAAAGGGGAGAGGATAAGGATGATCTTAGTTACCGGAGGGGCGGGATATATCGGCTCCCATATCGTTCGCCAACTTTGCCGGGAAGATGAAGAGGTTTTAGTTCTGGACAACCTTTCCAAAGGTCATCGAAAGGCTGTAGATAAAAAAGCGAAATTAATTGTGGGAGATTTTGGGGATGAAAATCTTTTAACCGAAATATTTCAAAAACACGATATTAAAGCGGTAATTCATATGGCTGCATAAAGTTTAGTGGGGGAGTCAATGTTGCAGCCGGAAAAATATTTTGAGGAAAATATCAGTAAAACTTTAACTTTACTTAAAGTAATGTTAAAAGCTAACGTTAAAAATATTGTTTTTTCCAGCACTGCAGCGGTTTATGGAGAACCTGCAACCTGGCCAATTAATGAAGAGTTTCCGCAAAATCCAACCAACGTTTACGGTTACACTAAGCTTTGTATTGAACAGTGTCTGGAGTGGTATAGAAAAATCCATGGGTTTAATTATGTTTCCTTAAGGTATTTTAACGCGGCAGGTGCGGATCCCGAGGGAGGCATCGGCGAAGACCACAATCCTGAAACCCATTTAATACCCATTGTTTTAAAAGTTATCTTGGGTGAAATTGAAGAATTAACGGTATATGGAACCGATTATCCTACTCCCGATGGAACCTGTATTCGCGATTATATTCACGTTAATGACCTGGCTTGGGCCCATATTCTGTCTTTAAAAAAACTTTATAAAGAAGAAAGTGGTATTTATAATCTTGGTAACCAAAAAGGTTTTTCCGTAAAAGAAATTATTAAAGTTGCCGAAGAAGTTACGGGATTTAAGGTAAAAGTTCGCTATGGACAACGTCGTCCCGGGGATCCCGCAGTACTGGTTGCTTCCTCGGAAAAAATTCAGCGGGAGCTTGGTTTTACCCCAAGATACGAAGATATTAAAATAATTGTAAAAACTGCCTGGGATTGGCACGAAAAAAATCCCCGGGGGTATGAGCGGTAAATGTCGAAAAAAGTAGTGTTTAAAGCAACAATCCTTATAATGGCTCTAACGTTATTAAGCAGAATATTGGGCTTCGTTCGGGAAATGGCTTTGGCAGCTATATTTGGAGCTTCAAAAATAATTGATGCTTATCTTGCAGCGCAAGTTGTACCTACTTTTTTTGCAAGCTTTATTGGGGGCGGATTAATGGTAGTAGTTATTCCGATAATTAATGAATACCTTTCCCAAAAAGAGTATAAAGAGGCAACATATGTTACTAATTCGATTCTGACTCTGGCTTTTTTAGCTTTAGGGTTAATAATGGTTATAGGCGTTTTTACTGCTCCTTACTTAATGAACTTTGTTGGTTATGGGTTTCATGGAAGCACTTTGACTACAGCCCGGATGCTTGCTACCTGGCTCTTTCCTTTAGCTGCTTTAATGAGTTTAGCCCAGATTTTTACCGGGGTTTTAAATGCCTATCAGCATTTTTTTACCCCGGCATTAGGCCCGGTGCTAAATAATGTTCTTTTAATTGCCGTCCTTTTCCTTTTTGGAAAAACTCAGGGAATTCTTGCTCTGGTAGGAGGGACCTTGGCGGGTTGGATTATTTACCTTTTAATAATGCTGCCAGCTTTGAAAAAAATAGGTTTTAGTTATAAGCCGGTTTTTGATATCCATCACCCGGCAGTAGTTAAAGCCTGGAAGATGTTTTTGCCGGTAATTATTGGGACTACCTTTTCCCAAATAAATTTATTAGTAGACCGAATGTTAGCATCTGGTCTTACAGAAGGTAGTATTTCGGCTTTAAATTATGCTTCAAAACTTTACCAGCTACCCCTAGGGGTAATTTCTTTAGCAGTATCAAGTGCAATTTTTCCAAGCCTATCGGTTTTTGCCGCCCAAGGGGAAAAAACGAGACTAATTGAACTAACCCGCTTTGGTTTAAAAATAAGCAGTGTGATTTCTCTGCCAGCCCAGGTCGGAATGATGGTTTTAGCTACGCCCATTGTGGCCGTACTTTTTGAACGGGGAGCTTTTGATGCCCGGGCTACGGCCTTAACTTCTGGTGCCCTCTTTTTTTATAGCCTGGCCATCGTATTTTACGTATTTAATGCGGTTTTAACGCGCTTTTTTTATTCACTAAACGATACGATTACGCCCTTAAAAGTTGGAGCTTTAGCTGTTTTGGGAAATATCGGGCTTAACCTTATTTTTGTTCGCTTTATGGCACATCGTGGCTTGGCTTTGGGAACAAGTTTTGCCGTAATTTTAAGTAATTTACTTTACTTTTACTTTGCCCAGAAGAAAATCGGGAATCTTTTCGACCGGGAAATGAAAAGTTTTTTTGTTAAATCTTTAGTTGCCTCTTTTATAATGGGGATTTTTGTCTATAAAATTTACGCCTGGTTACTATTTAAAGGACAGGCCTTCGCCCTATTTGTTGCTATTTTGCTTGGGGTAGCTTTATATTTTGTTTTACTTGTGGTTTTTAAGGTGGAAGAGGTAAAATATATTAAAACGCTTGTTTTGAAGTTTAAGGCAAAGCTTTCTTAAGATTAAATTCTTTTTTTAAAATAGAATAAGTTTCAGGAAAAATTCTCAAAAAATAAATTTGCAAATAGCAGGAAAATTCGGTTAAAGTTACACTTGGCTTCTTAAATCGTTGGGAAAAGAGTGGTAGCGGATGAAAAAAATTCTTTATAGTATAATAGCTTTAATAATTGTAGTTTTAGCTGGATTTTTTGGCTTTTGGTACTGGTGGCAAAAAAATATAAGCCCTGTAAACTTGGCTGACCATAAACTTATAATTGTTAATATCAAAAAAGGGATGCCACCGGAAACAATTGCCCGAACTTTAAAGGAAAAGGATTTAATAAAAAATGAAACTGCTTTTCTTTTATACCTTCGCTATCGGGGGTTGGCTCCTAAATTACAGGCTGGAACTTATGCTTTAACTAAAAGCATGAGCACACCAGAAATTGTAAAAACAGTAGTTGAAGGTAAAAGTCTAACCTTTAAAATTACTATTCCCGAAGGGTATAATGTAGTAAAAATAGCTAAACTCCTGGCTAGCTTCGGTTATAATGAGCAAAAAGTTTTAGCTTTAGCCCAAAACCCTCCTTATAATTACCCGTATTTAAAGGAAGTACCGGAAAAGGTCCAGTACAAACTGGAAGGTTATCTTTTTCCGGCAACCTATGAAATTTCTTATAATGATGATGAAGAAGAAATCCTTGGCAAGATGCTAAAAAAATTTAACTCAATTGTCCAAACTGAAAACCTTATAGTAGAAGCACAAAAACGAGGATTTACTTTGCATCAGTTGATAACATTAGCGTCCCTCGTGGAATTAGAAGCAAAGATGGCAGCGGAAAGGCCTTTGATTTCCGGGGTAATTTATAACCGTTTGCAGAAAGGAATGCTTTTAGAACTTTGTCCCACGGTTGAATATGCTCTGGGGCGGCATAAACTCAGGCTTTCTGCGAAAGATTTAAAAATAGATTCACCCTATAATACTTATAAATACCGGGGATTACCCCCTGGGCCAATTGCCAGTCCTGGACTTTCTTCGATTAAAGCAGCTTTAAATCCAGCAAAACATGACTACCTTTTTTATGTGGCCCGACCGGATGGTTATCATGCCTTTGCCAAAACCTATCAGGAACATTTGCAAAATGTGAAAAAATATCTGCCTTAAGGAGGCGTAATGTGAACTACGAAATTTTAGCCCCCGCAGGAAATTTAGAAAAGCTTATTTTTGCCTTTGTTTATGGTGCCGATGCGGTTTATCTGGCAGGACCTAAATATGGCCTTCGGGCTCGAGCTGGAAATTTTACCTGGGAGGAATTAAAAAAGGCCCGGGAAATAGCCCGGGGATTTAAGCGCAAAATTTACATTGCCATTAATATTTTTGCCCATAATGACGATATTAAAGAACTTCCTTCCTATTTGGAATTTTTAAGCCAGATAGAACCGGACGGGGTGATTGTGGCTGACCCGGGGGTTTTTCGCTTGGTAAAAAACTACCTTCCGGGTGTACCGATCCACATTAGTACCCAGGCCAATACTACGAACCTTGAAGCAGTAAAATTCTGGGAAGAATTGGGGGCAAAAAGAATTGTTTTAGCCCGGGAGCTCACCTTAGAGGAAATTGCGGAAATTCGTAAAAATACGGAAATTGAACTGGAAATGTTCGTCCATGGAGCCATGTGCATTTCCTATTCCGGAAGATGCCTTTTAAGTAATTATCTTACCGGACGGGATGCTAACTTAGGGGATTGTGCACAAGTATGTCGCTGGCCTTTTCATCTTTATGAAGAAAAAGCACCGGGCCAGTTTTTCCCCATTGAAGAAGATGAGCGGGGAAGCTATATTTTTAACTCCTATGACCTTTCATTAATTGAAGAATTGCCCGAATTGGTAGGAATTGGGATAAACAGTTTTAAAATAGAAGGGCGGATGAAATCAGTTCATTATGTAGCAACTACAGCCCGAATTTATAAAGAAGCTTTAACTTTAGCTTTAGACGGTAAAACCCTTAACCCGGAAAAAAGGAAGGAGCTTTTAAAAATTAGCCATCGGCCCTATAATAAAGGATTTTTATATGGGAAACCCAAGCAAGGTAGAGTGGACAAAGAATACTATACTTTAGAATATGAGTTTGTTGGAATTATCCGGGGCTTTGAAGCAGGCTTATGTCATGTGGAACAGAGGGGAAAAATAGAAGCGGGAGATCCTTTAGAAATTTTTACTCCCGAGGGACAGGTAATTAAAGGGGTAGCGGAAAAACTTTACGATGAGGAGTTAAAAGAAATTACTTCTACTCCTCATCCCCAAATGCATTATTATTTAGAAGGATTTCCCCCGGTGCCGGAATATAGTTTAATTCGCAGACTACCCAGGGGGGGTGTGAAGAATGAACAAACAGGAAACAGTACTGGTTGAGGTAAATCCCAGGGAAATTGTTTTTTTAGATTTTCTTTTAGAAGGTTTTAACGGCCTGGGGATAGGTCATACGGTAGACCCGAAAAAAGCAAGAGTTGCAATTTACACTACCGAAACGATGCGGGAGGAGCTTATTGCAACCTTAAAAAATTTGCCGTTAGAGATAAAGATAATTGATTGGTAAACATTCCCCTACTGGCACAAAATAACGCTGGTAGGGGTTTTACGTAAATAGCGAAAATTTCGCTAAAAATTGTTGACGTTTTTAGTATAAGTAATATATGATAATAGTATAATCAAAAAATGAAAAAAAGAGGTGTAGGGGATGACTGTAAAGGGTAATAAAATTCGCGAACTTAGGGAGGAACGGGGGCTTACGCTTAATGATCTTTCGAAAAAAGCTGGTCTTTCCATATCTTATTTAAGTGAAATTGAAAGAGGTTCCAAAAAGCCTTCCCTTAAAACCATTGATAAAATTGCCAAGGCTCTAAATGTCAATAAAGCGCAAATTTTAGATACTGACCAATTAGAAACCAGTCTTACTTTAGGGGAAAAAATCCGGTTAGTGCGGGAAGAAAGGAAGCTTACTATCGGCGAACTTGCCCAGCGGGCAGGGATTTCCGTTTCCTATTTGAGTGAAATTGAGCGGGATACGGTTAACCCTTCTATCGCCACTTTGCGGAGGATTGCCGAGGAGTTAGGGGTATCGGTTGCCGATTTAATGGGGAAAGAGCATTCCCTTGGTTATAAATTAAAGAAACTGCGGGAAGACATGGGACTAACCCAAGCAGAATTAGCGAACCAGGCTGGTGTTTCTCCGGGATTAATTGGCCAAATTGAGCAAGGAAAAGTTCAACCGTCTTTGAAAACTATTGAAAAATTAGCGGAAGTTTTAGGAACTACTCCCTGTTACTTTATTTTAGAGCAAACATCGCCGGAACAAATGCTAAACTTAATGAGTCCGGAATTAAGGGAACTTTTACTTACGCCTAATGTGCAGTCTCTTATAAGCAGTATTTGTACCTTAAATGAAAAAGAGCTGCAATTTATCTTAAATTTCATCCAGCTCTTTAAAAAATCAGGGATTTTGGAGTAACATAAAATTTACACAAATAATATTGACAGCGAAAGAAACATCATACTATAATCGTAAAAGAGTAAGGGAGGAGGTTAGAAATGCCACGGTACGATTTCCGCTGTGAAGCTTGTGGCGAAAAATTTACTGCCTGGGCTTCTATTAACGAGCGGGACAAAGTGGTATGTCCTAAATGTGAAAGTAACCGTGTAAAACAGCTTTTAACTGGTTTTGGCATTTTAGGGGGAAGCCAATCTAGTAGTGGTTCTATCTCCATTGGAAGTTCCGGTTGTACATCCTTTGGTTGAGGAATTTAACCTTTAGCCTGGGAGGCTAAAACTTATGGATCAGTTAGCAAAATTAAAAGAATTAGAAAAGCGGTATCGGGACCTTTTAGCCCGGTGGCCGGCCCATTCGGTCAAACCGGAAATGGTAATTGAAAAAGAAGAATTGGAAGAGGAGATTGCTGAACTCAAAAAGGCGATTGGCGAAAAAGAGGCGGGACATGTTTTTAATCCCACGAACCGGCAGAAACTTAAAAGCGAAATGCGAAAAAAACTTTTACCACCGGACGAAACAGTGGCTAAATTCCCGATAACCCCTGGTGATATAATTTTAGATTACGGGGCGGGGATAGGCTATTTTGCTTTGCCGTTAGCTAAAAAGACCGGTAATGCTGGGATGGTTTATGCCGTTGACATTTCCCCGGAAAATCTTGTGGATTTAGAAGAAGACGCTGCTAAAGAGGGGCTTACCAATATAAAAACTGCGTTGGTTTCAGGAGATGGTACATTACCTTTGGATTTTCCCGAGTTTGATGTTATCTTTCTTGCTACAGTACTTCACGAACTTTCCGATAAAGAAGCGGTATTAAAAAAATTAATTCAAAAATTAAAGAAACAGGGAAAACTAATTATTATTGACTGGGAGAAAAAAGACATGGCCTATGGTCCGCCAATCCACCACCGGATTTCGGTGGAAGAGGGGCTATTTTACCTTGAAAAAGCAGGGTTAACACCTTCTGCAAAAATAAGCGTGAGTGAAGCTCACTGGGGAATAATAGGTATAAAAGATTAAAAGGAGGAGAAACAAATGGTTTTAAAATTTACCGATGCTAATTTTGAAGAGGAAGTCATAAATTCCCAAATGCCGGTTTTAGTTGATTTTTGGGCCGAATGGTGCGCCCCTTGCCGGATGGTGGCGCCTATTATTGAACGGCTTGCCATTGACTACCTGGGTAAAGTCAAAGTTGGTAAATTAAATGTTGATGAAAACCGGGAGACGGCTATTGCTTTGGGGATTATGAGTATTCCTACCATCATGCTCTTTAAAGATGGAAAAGTGCTTGACACTATTATTGGCTACCAGCCGGAAAATGTTTTTCGGGAAAAGTTAGAAAGAGCTTTAGCGAAGTAAGTATTCTAAAAAAGAGAAAAGGGAGATTTACAGTGTTTGCAAAAAAGCAAGCGGTAATAATTTATGAGCGGTGCCAAAATTGTGAAGTTTGCCTGCCCCAGCAGAATTGTCCAGCTTATGCTATTGTTAAAGAAGATGACGAATATTATGTGGGACCGTCCTGCCAGGGCTGCGGTTATTGCCGAAAATTCTGCCCCTATAACGCTATTGACCTTACCAATTAGGGGGTAATTATGCTTGAGAAAATAATTGCCCGGTATGAAAAAGAATCCGGAGAAGGGCTCTCCTGTGGCAATAACCTGGCGGTGGGAAGTTTAAAACCTGGCATGACAGTTTTAGACTTGGGGTGTGGTAACGGCCAGGAAACGATAAAAGCGGCAAAAATTGTAGCTCCAGGCCTTGTGGTAGGTCTTGATATTACTGAAAAACTTTTAGAAAAGGGATTAAGGCAGGCAAAAGAACAGGGCGTTAATAATGTTTTGTTTGTAAGAGGAGAAATTGAGCACCTGCCTTTTATTGCCGAAAGTTTTGATGTGATACTTTCCAACTGCGCCCTAAATCACGCCCGGGATAAACTTAAAGTTTATCAAGAAATTTACCGGGTTTTAAAAGCCGATGGCTATTTTGTGGTATCTGACCCGGTAAGCCTGGTAGAACTTCCACCGGAGATAAAAAAGGATGAGGAACTCTGGGCTCAATGTTTTGCTGGAGCTGAAGAAGAATCTAAATATTTACGTTATATTGAGGAAGCAGGATTTAAATTAGAAATCTTAAAACGGCGGGAATATCAAAAAAATGGCTATCCTTTTGCCAGTTTAACTATTAAAGGCACCAAGAAAAGGAGGTGAAATGATGAAAGCAATTACCAGAAAACAAACCGCCAAATGTGATTACAATCTTGGTTGCGCTCAGTGCTGCTCCAAGACTTCCAAGGTGGTAGCGGGCTGCCACGACTAATAATCTTACCCCGGAAAAGAGGAGAAAAAATGTATTACAGTAAATATAATTTAGTTTTACCTTTTGAGGATAGATACTTACTTTTAAATCCTCTTTCCGGAGCGGTGGACTTGCTGGAAGAAAAAGATCTTAACGACTTAGAGGAGCTAAGAAAAGGCTCCTCTAAAAATTTTGACCGGCAATTTACCGCCTATCTAGAGGAAAGAGGCTATATATACCAAAACCGGGAACTTGAGGAGAAAAAGCTTTTAGAAACCTATCAGGAATTTTTAGAAATAAGTAAGACATCACCGACCCAGATCTTTTTTGCGCCAACGTATAACTGTAACTTAGCCTGCAGCTACTGCTTTCAGCAGGGGATAAAAGATAAAAAAGACTTACCAACGAAAGAAGTTTTAGACGCCTTTTTTAGTTATGTAAACCAAAACTTTAAAAACGAGCCCGAAAAACCGTTTTTAACCCTCTTTGGTGGAGAGCCATTAATTGATTCGGAGTACCAAAAGGAAGTAATAGCTTACTTTCTTTATCAAGCTAAAATTAACGGTTATGAAGTTTCAATAGTTACAAACGGTTATGCTCTTAAGGAATATATGCCAATTTTAACTAAAGGTGTTATACGGGAGGTTCAAATTACCGTTGACGGGCCACCGGAAATTCATGACCAACGGCGGATTACCAAAGGTGGCGGTAAAACTTTTGCCCGGATTTTTGAAGGAATGCTTCTTTTAAAAGAGGCGGGTATACCGATAAACTTGCGGGCAGTGGTGGATAAAAGTAACCTCATTACTTTAGTGGATTTAGCAAAAATTTTAGAGGACAAGGGCTTTTTGGATTTGCCAAAAAGTAAATTTAAAACCCAAATTGGGCGAAATTATGAGCTTTTCGAGTGTCAGGATGAGAGTCAAAGCCTCTTTGACCGCCTGTCCCTATGGGCGGAGTACGCGAAACTTTCCAAAGAATATCCAATACTCCAAAAATTTCACCTCCCGGAATTTAAAGGCGTAAAGTATTTGGTGGATAATGGGGAAATGCCATTTCCTACTTACGATAACTGCCCGGCCTTGAAAAAAGAGTGGGCCTTTGACTACCAGGGTAAGATTTACGGTTGCACAGCCAATGTTGGCCGGGATGAATTTATGGTAGGTACCTTTTATCCCGAAGTAAAACTATGGGAAGAGAAAATTAAGCCCTGGCAACAAAGGTCAATCTTAACCATTCCCAAGTGTCGCGATTGCGAAGTAGCTCTCCTGTGCGGGGGTGGATGCGGAACGGTTGCCTATAACCGGGAAAAAACGGTGTTTGCTCCCGACTGTCGCCCCCTTCGCGAACTTTGGGAAATTGGGGTTAATTATTATAACGAAGAAATAAAGGCATTAGGAGAGGAATAAAATGGCGTATGCCGAAGGTTGCCTGGTATGTGGTGCAGAACTTAGCTATGAAAAAGAACCAACCTTAAAAAAATGTCTTATTTGCGGTAAGGAAGAATTAAGCCAGGCCCAGTGCAGTCAAGGACACTTTGTTTGCAGTGACTGCCACCGGGGAGAGCATTTAAAAACTATTACCAACTATTGCCAAAATACTTTTGAGAAAAACCCTGTAGACATTTTTGAGTTTATTGCCCAGGTACCGGGCTTTCCCATGCACGGACCGGAGCATCATGCTTTAACCGCTGCAAGCTTGGTGGCAGCTTATCAAAATTTAACCGGCCCAAAAAACCCAAAGGCTATTAGGGATGCAGTAACCAGGGCCAAGCAATTAATTGGTGGTAGTTGTGGGCTTTGGGGGGCCTGTAGTGCAGCCCTGGGCATAGGAATTGCTTTTTCGGTAATCTTCGGCACAACCCCCCTTTCCCGGGAAAGTTGGGGAGAAGTTAATAAAGCGACCGGAAAAATCCTGCAAAAAATTGGAGCTTTGGGAGGGCCGCGGTGCTGTAAAAGGACAGCATATATAAGTCTTATTAACGGTGCCAAAATTTTAGAAGAAATTACTGGGGTAAAATTTCCTTCCATGAAACCAAAATGTATGTTTAGTAAAAGAAATAAAGAATGTTTAAAAGAAAAATGCCCCTTTTATCCGGGATAAACTTTTAATTTCCGGAAAAACTACGAAAAAATATCACAGGGGGCATGAAAATGACCGAGGTAGTTTTAACACCAGCAGAAAAAGAAGTTCTTTTAAAAGCAATTGACTATTGTCTTAAAGCTTGTAAAGCCGGGGGAGTAGAAAGCGGTTGCCCTGATTGCGAAACCCTGGAAAAAATAAAGCAAAAATTATAAAAAGACCCAAAGGGGGAGAGGTACAATGAGCGAAAAAGTTATCTATTTAAATCAAGAACAGTTTGAGGAAGTAGTAGTAAAAAGTAATATACCGGTAGTTGTGGATTTTTATTCGGAAGATTGTCCACCTTGTGAAGCGTTAGCACCAGCTTATGAAAAACTTGCCGGGCAGTATGGGGACAAGTTTAAGTTTGTGAAAATCTTTCGCCAGCAAAACCGCCCCTTGGCCGAGAAACTGGGGGTCAAAGGAAGCCCCACGGTTCTATTTTATGTCAACGGTCGAGAAGTGGGCGAACGGCTTACCGGATATATTTCAAAGCGCCAGCTGCGGGAAGCCATGGAAAAAGCTTTTAACCAAAAATTGCTGCCGGAAGTTCCGGAAACGGTTAAATATGACGTAATTGTTTTAGGCGGGGGCCCTGCTGGCTTAAGTGCTGCCTTATATACTTCCCGGGCTAAGCTTAGAACTATTGTGGTAGATGAAAGCGTACCCGGAGGGCAGGCAGCAACTACTTTCCATATCGCTAACTATCCTGGAACGCCCGGAACGGTTAGAGGTAAAGAATTAACCCAAAATATGTTAATGCAGGCGGTTTCTTTTGGTGCTCAAATTGACGATTTAAAAGAGGTTTTAAAAGTAGAATTGGAAGGGGAAGTTAAGAGAGTTATCACCGAAGATAAAATCTACGAAGCACCAGCCATTATCTTAGCTACCGGAGCAGAGCCCAGAAAACTTCCTGCCGAAGGGGAAGACGTCTTTAGAGGACGGGGGGTACACTACTGCGCAACTTGCGATGGTGCAATGTACCAGGGGATGAAAGTAGTAGTGGTTGGTGGCGGCAACTCGGCGGTAGAAGAAGCGGTATTTTTAACCCGGTTTGCTACGGAAGTTACGATAATTCACCAGTTTGACCACTTCCAGGCTTCTAAAGTGGCTCAGGAAGAAGCCTTTGCCAATTCCAAGATCAAAGTTATCTGGGATTCGGAAGTACGGAAAGTTGAAGGAGATAAGCACGTTACGGGTGTTGTGATTGAAAATTTAAAAACTAAAGAGCTTTCTAAAGTACCTACTGATGGTGTTTTTGTCTACATTGGAACCCAGCCCAAAACCAGCTTATTTGCCGGGCAAGTACAGATGAACGATTGGGGTTACATTATTACCGATGAGGAAATGCGTACCAACTTGCCCGGAGTCTTTGCGGCAGGAGACTTACGACAGAAAACAGTGCGCCAAGCGGTAACTGCGGCTGCGGACGGGGTTATTGCTGCGGTAAATGTGGAAAGATACCTTGCAAGCAAAAAGTAAATTTAGTATTATTGAAAAGGGGCACCCCGCGGGTGCCCTTAATTAATAAAGATAGATTTTAGCCATAAGAAAGAAATATACCCCCCAAAAAAAATTTGTGTGGTATAAAGATTATGAAAGGGAGATGAGAAAATGAACATTATCTTTACCGAAGAAGCTAAAAAATATTTAGAAGGTAAAGGGGATACCATTAGGGTAGAGTTTATGGCGTATGGTGGTGGCTGATGCCCGGTGCAACAACTACCCACCGTGTTTGTGGGTAAACCCCAGGATGAAAGATTTTTTAATCTTTATGATGTAGAAGGAATTAAGGTTTATGTGCCGAAAAATACAATAGCGGTAAAAGATGAGGTCAAAATCTACTTAGAGGGTAAATGGATGTTTCAGCGCCTGGAGGTAGATGGCCTGGATCTTGCTTAAAGCCTTTTTAGGGGGGTAATATTTTGCCGGCAAAAAAATTGTTTATTCTTATTACTTTAATTATGCTATTGGTGGCTGGGCTATCTCCAACTTTTGGAGAAGTGGACAAAGATGTTTTAAACAATGTCATCCATACTTTTTGGGCACCGGATTTTTGCGGTATGAACCTTGCTGACTGTCCTGCTTCCTCGGCGGAAGAGATGCGCAATCAAATTAAACAAATGCTAGAGCAAGGTAAAACAAAACAAGAAATAATTAAATTTTATACCGATATATATGGCACTAAAATTTTAGCAGAACCGCCTAAAAGTGGTTTTTTTGCGACTGTCTGGATAATACCGGCGGTTGCAGTTATTGCTGGAGGGATTTTGGCATTAACAGTAGTGAAAAACCGCCGGAAAATTGAAAATATAGAAGAAGAGAAAAATATTAAAGTGGATGAAAAAATTGCCACGGAAGTGGAAAAGGAGTTGAAGAAGTATTTATAATTGGTTTATTTTTGGTGTCTCTCCTATTGCTTTGAAAATCGGCTCATTGGAAATTCGCTGGTACGGGGTTTTAATGGCGGTAAGTGTTTTAATTGGCACTTATCTTGCTTTAAAAGAAGCCCGGCGGAAAAATGTGCAGGAGGACCATGTTTACAATCTCGTTCTACTCGGGGCTCCTCTAGGTTGGATTGGAGCTAGGATCTGGTATGTCCTTTGGAACTGGGACTATTACCGCCAGTATCCAGCTGAAATTCCTGCTATTTGGCATGGGGGACTTGCTTTTCATGGCGGAATTTTAACTGCCCTTTTAGTAGGTGTTGTTTATACCCGGATTAAGAAACTTTCCTTTTGGCAACTGGCGGATCTTTTTGCGCCAAGCATAATTTTGGGTCAGTCTATAGGTCGCTGGGGAAATTATTTTAATCAGGAAGCTTACGGCTATCCTACCAATCTTCCTTGGGCGATGTATATTGCTGGTGCTTGGCGTCATCCCACCTTTTTATACGAATCACTCTGGGATTTTGGGGTCTTTCTCTACCTTTGGCTGAACCGGAAAAAACAAAAATATTCTGGGGAAATCTTTTTAAAATACCTTCTCTGGTATTCGGTGGGACGTTTTATAATCGAAGGTTTTCGGATGGATAGTTTTTGGGTTGGACCCTTTAGGCTAGAACAGCTTTTAAGCGTTCTCTTAATTATTTTTAGCCTGTGGTTTATGAGGGTTTTGGGGAAGAGGAGTGAAGTGGGTGAAAGAAAAAATAAGTAGTATTATTTCCGTAATTACTGCCCTGTTAGGATGTATTACTTGAATAGGCCCGGTAATTTTAGCCTCCTTAGGCCTGGGAGGAGCATCTTTTTCTTTTTTTGCCTCCCTAGCTCCTTATAGGAGCTTTTTTTTAGGGATAACTTTTGTATTTTTAGGTTATGCCTTTTATGAGACTTACTTCAAAGGAAAAAATTCTAAGTTAAACAAAATCGTTCTTTGGACTGCCACAACTTTAGTGGCGGTTGTGCTAACTTATACTTATCGCTATACCTTACTAAATTTATTTTAAGGGGAGGGGTAAAAAGTTTGCCGAAAAAAATCATCGGCTTAGTTGTTTTACTGCTTGCTGTGGTTGCTTTCACTGGTTGTCTTAAGACTGGCTATCAGGATTTAGAACCAGCTGAGGCAAAAAAGTTAATTGATGAAAATCCCATGCTTTTTATAATGGATGTACGAGAGCCCGTAGAATATGCAGAAGTAAGAATTCCGGGCTCCCATAATATTCCCATGGGGGAAGTGGAACAACAGCTTTCCTCAATTGATAAAGAACAGGAAATTTTGGTGGTTTGTGCTACCGGAAGCCGTTCGGCAAGTGTCGCTCAAATGCTGGTAAGTAAAGGCTATAAACATGTCTATAATTTAAAAGGAGGCATTGCCAACTGGCCCTATGAATTGGAGAAATAACACACGGTTTATACCATGTGCTATTTTTTTTGCATAACTTTACGGATTTTTTCTTCGTCAAAACCAATTATTACCTCCTGATCATTTATGATTAATGTAGGTACGGTTGTATATCCTGTGGTTTTAAACATTTTTTCAAAAGCATCAAGGTCGGTGGTGATATCGTATTCGATATAAGGAAAGCCGTTTTCATTTAAAAACTTACGTACCATCCGACAGTAAGGGCAAGTAGGAGTACTGAAAAACTCAATTTTTGCCATGATTATTCCTCCTTCATTCATAGTATAACTTTAACCTGGATAAAATAATACCATAAAAAAATTTTACCAAAAGGTCTTGACAAAAAAAATAAATTTTTTAAAATAATAAGTGTAAATAATAATTATTATTAATAATGGAGGGATTGAAATGGAATTAAATCTCATCAACGAAAACCAAATTGGTGTAGCCAAGGAAACCGAAGCTCTTAGTGCGGTGGAAGGAGAATTTAAAGGCGAGACCTATGAAGTAGGGGTTTATCTTGCCATGGCCCGGCAGGCAGAAAGGGAAGGACTTCCGGAAGTAGCCCGGGTTTTAGAGAAAATTGCTTTAGAAGAAGCCTGGCATGCTGCCCGTTTTGCCGAACTTGCCGGTAAAATTTCTACCAGCACCAAAGAAAATATTGAAAAAATGCTAAAAGGGGAAATGGAAGCTAATAAAGGCAAGAAAGAGGCTGCTAAAAAAGCAAAGGAATTAGGATTAGACGAAGTGCATGATGCCTTAGATGAATCGTCCCGGGATGAAGCAAGACATGCTCGGGCTCTAAAAGGATTATTGGACAGGTATTTTAAGTAAAAAAATAAATATTAATAAAAGTCCGGTTACAATCCGGACTTTTATTTTTTTTGTTTCATAAAAAGACAATAAGAAGGAAAAAATCCTTTAACTGTCGAAAGATAATGAACTAAATATTAGAAAATGTATAAATTTTTAAACTAATTTAATTTAAATTTAAGAAGAATTGAAGTTGCAGGTTAATACTTCGAAATTGTTTTAGACTTTTTATTTTCTTGACACTTTCTTTAAGGTTTAATATAAACTTAATAGGGAAATAAATTGATTATAAGTGGGGGACTGCGGTGTTTGGAAGTTTTTACTGGAAAATCATCTTGAGCTTTTTAGCATTTTTTCTCTTAACGGTCATTTTATCCGGGGGAATCAAAGGATATTTTAAAAGCCTTCTGGTAGCAATAAAAAGGTTATTGACTACCCGGGAGTACTTTTTCTACTTCCTCGGGATCCTTATTCTTTTATTTTTTGATATACTTGAATTAAAAGGAGAAAGTAGTTTTCCCTCTTCTTATCTTTATTCGTACTTTATTGCTAAAATAGAAGCTCCTTTTATTATGAAATTACAAAGCTTTCACCCTGCCTGGTTAGTGTTTTTGTTTAGCTATGTATATGTTTTTCTTTTTCCGGTATTGTTTGTGGCTGTCCTTTATTATGGCCTAATATACGATAAAAAAAACTTAATTGCCGGGCTTTTTTACATCTATCTCATCAACTATTTAGTAGCAATGCCTTTTTACGTAAACCTGCCAGTATATGAATCTTGGTCGGTTTACCCGGGTATTAAACTTTTGTTAGAGAAGTATTATCCTCAATTCAATGCCCAGTACCGGGTGTTTTCGGGAATCAATAACAATTTTCCCAGCCTTCATACTGCCCTTTCGGTAAGCTTTTTCTATTTAGCTTATAAGCTTCAGGAAAAAAGGTTGATGGGCGTATTAGGAATTTCATCGGTATTAATAATAATTTCTACGGTTTATCTTGGCATTCACTGGATAATTGATATTATTGCGGGAATATTTTTAGGAATTGGGGTAGTTTATTTTTACACCTATCAACTGGAAGAGCGGAAAGTTTTATACAATTTTTATAAAAAATTAGCCTTTGGCTTTTTAGCGGTGGTATTTTTCCTTGGGGGACTGGTGAATGGTGGAGCCCATGCGGAAAAATATTATGCCTACTTAAAACGGCAAGTAAGTTATTATGAATTCCACGAAAAAGCAACTAATAAATTAAAAAATTTGTATAAGTTTTTTAAAACTGAGCTTGAGGAATTTTCCGGCAAGTTTTAAGGCGCCGGAATTTTTTTTGAGGCAGGATTTTAGGAAAAAATAGCGAAAGCATATAATATTTTAAGAAAAATCAAAAAATTAAATTAATGGGGTGAGGAGATGGAATTATTGGAGCGGTTTTGGCAAGGGGAAAAGAGAGCCCTTGCCCGGATTATATCGTTGGTTGAAAACGGCGGCGAGGGTAAAGAGGAAGTTTTAACAAAGCTCTATCCCCATACCGGTAAAGCGCAAATAATCGGGATTACCGGAGCACCGGGAGCAGGGAAAAGCTCTTTGACCGATTGTTTAATTGAACTTAGTCGCAAGGAAAATAAGACTGTTGCTGTAGTAGCGGTTGATCCTTCAAGTCCTTTTACTGGAGGAGCTCTTTTAGGGGATAGAATTAGGATGCAAAATCACGCGGTGGATGACGGAGTATATATAAGGAGCATGGGGAGCCGGGGGAGTCTGGGAGGTATTTCGGCGGCAACTAAAGATGTGGTTAAGGTATTAGATGCTTTTGGTTTTGATTATATAATTATTGAAACGGTGGGTGTGGGCCAGGGGGAATTAGATGTAATGCATGTGGCCGATACCGTACTGGTGGTTTTAACTCCAACCGCTGGTGACAGCATTCAAACTATTAAAGCTGGGATTATGGAGATTGCTGATATTTTTGTGGTGAATAAAGCAGATTTGCCGGGAGCCGGAAAAATGGTGATGGATATAAATACAATGCTTGATTTAAAAGGTGAACAGCTTATTTGGCGACCGCCGGTGATAAAAACATCTACCAATACAGGAGAAGGTTTATCAGAATTACTGGGATTTATAAAAAAACACTTTGAGTTTTTAATAAATAGTCAGCTTTTAGAAAAAAAGCGTCAAGACCGGCGGGAGCGCGAGATAATAGAAATTTCTTTAAACATAGTTTCCCAAAAACTTCAGCTTTTACTGGATAAACCAGAGATTCAATCGTTAATTGCGGAGGTAAATCGTAAACTAAAGCCTCCCCAGACAGCAGCGGTAGAGCTTTTAAATCGCTTGGGGGTGAAGTAATGCTGCATCTTTATTACGGTCCGGGAAAAGGAAAAAGCACTGCGGCTTTGGGCCAAATGTTAAGGGCCTATGGCCATGGTTTTAAGGTAGGTTACTTTGGTTTTATGAAGGGAGAAGGGTTTTACGGGGAATTTGAAACGTTAAAGCTTTTAGATATTGAAAAATATTGTTTGGGAAAAAGCTGTCCGTATGCCGGTTTAATAAAGGCAGGCGTGAAGTCCTGCCCGGTTTATATTGGCTGTAATCTTTGCCATGTAAACCTCCAAAATCCGGAAGAGGAAGAGAAAAAACTTTTTTTAGAAGGATTTTTTTTGGCAAAGGATAAAATTAACACTTCCCAGTACCAGTTAGTAATATTAGATGAGCTGGCTTTAGCAGCAAAGATTAATTTAATTGAGGAAGAAATTTTAACGTCCTTTCTTAAAGAGATAAAAGGTAAAAAAAATTTGGAAATAATTATAACCGGGCGGGAAGCGCCCCTATATCTAAGAGATTATGCCGAGTACGTTACCTATTTTGCCCAAGAAAAACATCCTTATGATGACCATGGAATTACATCGAGAAGGGGAGTGGAGTTTTAGCGGCCAAAATAACCGTTTACCCCTCAAAAATTGCAGTTCACGGTAAGTTTATTGGAAGCGACAGTTTTTTGGATTATAACTTAAGTAGTAAAACTTTTTTTGAGGGGGAGTTTTTATGCCAAACATGGTAGATTATGAAAAAACTTACCGGGAATTTCGGCACCAGGTGCCCGAGTATTTTAACTTTGCCCGGGATACGTTTGATATCTGGGCCAAAGACCCAAACAAGCTTGCTATGCTTTGGGTGGACGATTACGGTAATGAACGGCGTTTTACTTTTAAACAATTTTCAGAATTATCAAAACAGACTGCCAATTTCTTTAATTCTCTTGGCGTAAAGCAGGGGGACAGAGTTTTAGTTATTTTACCTCGCCTTCCGGAATGGTGGGTAATCTTTTTAGCAGCAATTCGGGCGGGAATAATTTTTATCCCTGGTACTACCCAGCTTACCGCTAAAGACATTAAATATCGGGTAGAAACCGCGGAAACCGCCGTAATTATTACCGATGAAGACAACGCCCCGAAAGTAGAGGAAATTAAAGCGGAGGTGCCAGCCTTAAAACAGCTGGTGGTGGTAGGCAAGAGGGAAGGCTGGCTTTCCTTCAATGAAGAAATTGCTAAATTTAGTCCGGAGTATGAAACTGTCTCGACTAAAAGCGATGATCCTGCGATATTATTTTTCACTTCCGGGACTACTGGCTATCCCAAAATGACTATCCACACTCATGCCAGTTACCCTATCGGCCATTACATCACTGGAAAATATTGGCTTGATTTAACTCCTGATGACCTCCACTGGAATATGTCCGATACTGGCTGGGCAAAAGCGGCCTGGTCAAGCTTTTTTGGGCCCTGGAATTGCGGGGCAGCAATTTTTGTCCATCATTCAGTGGGCAAATTTGATGCCAAAAAGACTTTAGAACTTTTAGCTAAATACCCCATTACCACTTTTTGCGGACCGCCCACCGCTTACCGGGTATTTGTTTTAGAAGACTTAAAACAGTATAATTTTCCTCATTTACGCCATTGCGTAGCTGCAGGGGAACCTTTAAACCCTGAGGTAATAAAAGTATGGAAAGAAGTTACCGGTCTTACCATTCGAGATGGCTACGGCCAAACGGAAACTTGCGTCTTGGTAGCGAACTTCCCCTGCTTTGAAGTAAAACCCGGATCAATGGGTAAACCTGCTCCAGGTTATTACATTTCAATTATTGACGATGAAGGTAATGAGCTACCTCCGGGAAAAGAAGGAAACATTGCCATTAAAATTAAACCGGAGCGGCCGGTAGGGTTATTTAAAGAATACTGGAAAAATCCGGACAAGACCGCGGAGGTATTCCGGGGTGAGTGGTACTTAACCGGGGACCGGGCTATTAAAGATGAAGAAGGCTACTTCTGGTTTGTTGGCCGGGCCGATGACGTTATCTTAGCTGCCGGCTACCGCATCGGGCCCTTTGAAGTGGAAAGTGCCCTGGTCGAACATCCGGCGGTAGCCGAAGCGGCGGTAGTAGCAAGCCCTGATGAAATTCGCGGTGAAATTGTCAAAGCTTTCGTGGTTTTAGCGCCGGGCTATACCGGTTCCGAGGAACTGGTAAAAGAGCTGCAAGAACACGTTAAAAAAGTTACGGCTCCCTACAAATATCCCCGGGAGATTGAATTTATCGATGCTCTACCCAAAACCGTATCGGGAAAAATTCGCCGGGTTGAACTGAGGGAAAGAGAGTGGGCAAAAAAACTCGGTAAAAAATAATCCGTTTTAAAGGCAAAGGGAGGGAGATTGATGAGCGATTTAAAAAAGGCCTATGAAGAGTGGTACAAGAAATATCAGGAAAGGTGCCCCGATTGCGATGAAGATTTTGTAACCATTTCCGGTGAGCCTATAAAAAGCCTTTATACACCGCTGGACATGGAAGGTCTCGATTATCTCGAAAAATTGGGATTCCCGGGCGAATATCCTTTTACCCGGGGAATCCACTACAACATGTACCGGGGAAAGGTTTGGACTTTCCGCCAGTTCTCCGGTTTTGCTACGGCAAAAGAAACCAATGAACGGTATAAACTTCTTTTGGCTAAAGGGCAAACGGGTTTGTCTGTTGCTTTTGACATGCCGACCATTATGGGTTATGACTCGGACCACCCCCGGGCCGAAGGTGAAGTAGGACGCTGTGGAGTTGCTATAGACTCGCTTGCTGACATGGAAGAGCTGTTTGACGGCATACCTCTTGATAAAGTCAGCACCTCGATGACCATCAATGGACCGGCTGCGGTCTTATGGGCCATGTATATTGCCTGTGCGGAAAAGCAGGGAGTGCCTTCGGAAAAGCTTTCCGGCACCATTCAAAATGACATCTTAAAAGAGTATATTGCCCAGAAATCCTGGATTTTCCCGCCGGAGCCCTCGATGCGAATTATTACCGATATTTTTGCCTTTGGTGCCAAGTACGTGCCCAGGTGGAATACAGTGAGTATTTCCGGTTATCACATCCGGGAAGCGGGTGCAACCGCAGTCCAGGAATTAGCTTTCACTTTAGCCGACGGCTTTGCCTATGTGGAAGCGGGAATTAAAGCCGGGCTGGATGTGGATGAATTTGCCCCAAGGCTTTCTTTCTTCTTCAACTCTCACATGGATTTCTTTGAAGAAATCGCCAAGTTTCGGGCGGCCCGGCGCATTTGGGCCCGGCGGATGAAAGAAAAATATGGGGCGAAAAATCCCCGTTCCTGGCTTTTAAGATTTCACACCCAAACAGCGGGATGTAGCTTAACTGCCCAGCAGCCGGAAAACAATATCGTGCGTACTGCTTTTGAGGCTTTAGCTGCAGTTTTAGGTGGTACCCAGTCTTTGCACACCAACTCCATGGATGAGGTTTTAGCCCTTCCTACAGAAAAAGCAGTGACCATTGCGCTTAGAACCCAGCAAATTATTGCCCATGAAACCGGCGTTATTAATACCATTGACCCGCTGGGAGGTTCCTATTTTGTGGAAGCGTTAACCGATAAGATGGAAGAAGAAGCGGAAAAATACTTCCAGAAAATCGAGGAATTGGGCGGGGTTATTGAAGCCATTAATAAAGGTTTCTTCCAGCAGGAAATTGCCGATGCTTCCTACCGCTATCAGCAGGCGGTGGAGCGGAAAAAACGGATTATTGTGGGTGTCAATGAATATGTGGAAGAAGAAGAAAAGATTGACATTCCAATATTAAAAATTGACCCCGAGGTGGAGGAACGGCAAAAACGGAAGGTAAAATCCTTAAGGGCGACCCGGGATAATGAAAAAGTGGAAATAGCCTTAAGGGAGTTAAAAGAAGCAGCGCGGGGTACTGAAAATTTAATGCCCTATATTTTAAATGCGGTACGGGTTTATGCTACCGAAGGAGAGATAATTCAAAGTTTAAAAGAAGTGTTTGGTGAATATAAAGAAAAACCTGTTTTTTAAGGGAGGAGGGGAGAAGATGACACGGAAAATAAGAGTACTGGTAGCTAAACCCGGACTGGACGGTCACGATCGCGGTGCCAAGGTGGTGGCCAGGGCGCTTCGGGATGCGGGCATGGAGGTCATTTACACCGGATTGCACCAGACCCCCGAGCAAATCGTGCAGGCAGCCATTCAGGAAGATGTGGATGTGGTGGGTATCAGCATTTTATCTGGTGCCCATATGACCGTTTTTCCCAAAGTAAAAAAGCTTTTAGAGGAAAGGGGAGCGGGAGATATCATCGTTATGGGAGGTGGAATAATACCTGACGATGATAAAAAGGAGCTTATTAAGAAAGGTTATGCTGCCGAGCTTTTTACCCCAGGAACACCGTTAGAGGAGATTATCGAATGGGTCCAGAAAAATGTAAAACCGAAAGAGTATTAAAGGATTTTTGACACCCGCTATTTTAAAAATAAAAAAGCCCCGGTTTTGGCTGAACTGGTCAAGACTTAGTAGACACAAAAAATACTAGATGAACCCCTGTTCAATTCTATATTGGACGGGGGTTTTGTAATTAAGGGCAAAT
>NZ_BDJK01000012.1 GCF_001950255.1 Carboxydothermus pertinax | reverse complement strand
ATCTTAATTACCTCTTCGATATCTCTTCCTTGCCCTGGGATTATTTGCCCCGAAATTTAAAGCTTTTGAACGAAACTATGGCCTATTACCACTTATTCAACTCATTATCTTTCTTCCTTCTTCATAATTTTTTGATAATTTGCTATAATATTATTAAAACCCTTAATGAGGTGGCTAAAACGTGTCGTTGGTTTCTTATATCCGTCAACCCCGAGAAACAATGCAAAAGCTTCTTTTATATCCGGGAAACAAGAAGGTCCAAATTAATTACCTTAAAGCCTCTCTTTTTTTAGTAATAGGCTTAATGTTTTTTCCCTTACCGGAAACTGCCGATTTCTTTTACCAAAATTTATCCTTTACCCACCCTGCAACAGTTTTGACCCTCTTGGGAGTTTTTCTATTGTTTTTTGCTCTTTTAGGTGGGATAAACCATTTGGTAGCTTATCTTACGACTTATTTCCTAGAACGAAATTTAACTAAAATTGAACCCGAACTTTTATTTAAGCGGTTTTTGCTAGGATACTCCGAACTCCTCCTTTTCTCCGCCGTCCCCCAGGCGTTTTCCTGGCTAAATCTTTTTAATCTCGGCTTTTTATTTGGAGCCCTTACCTGGGCTACCCAGTTATATGCCCTCTATCTTGCCTATCTCATGATAACCACCGCTCTTAAGTTATTTAGGTAAAGCCGGGGTTTACCCCCGGCTTAACACTTTATTTTTCACATTCTCATAGTCTTTGCGATGGACATATTTCATTCCTGACTCGTCAAGGCTTGCTACCCTAAACCAGCCTCCGGCAATTAATACACGAAGTCTTGCCATGCTTATTTTTAAGTTTACTGCTACTTCATTTAAAGATAAAATTTCATCTTTAGCGATAAATCTTTTTAAGACTTCTGGCTTAGGAGTAAAATTTCGGCAAAAACTCCCTTCAGGCAGTACGGCAAATTTATCTACTTCAAAATCGGGGTCAAAAAATTCGTCTTCCTCAAATAATCCGTAAACTTCACGGCAGAGGCCAATGGTTTTAGCCGAGACAGTGGTTAAGTCCTGTCCCTGGTAGGAATAAAAGGACATTCTATTTAAAAAGTCTTCCCTAACTTCCACCGGCATCTCCCGTTCAAAATGAATACAATTTTTACAGGAAAAAGCTCGCTTTTTAGGTAAGTCTTTCATCATTGGTCGCCGGTACTCCCGGAAAATTTTTCCCATTCCATCGTTAATATATTCCGCTAAGAGGTGTGCATTATCCAGAAAAAGCTCCTCATCGTTTACAAAATGTTCGTACACTGCTCCCTCTTCTGGCTCAAAAATTTCAATAACTCGACCGTTAAACTTCCCCTTTTCTTTCAGATTTCTTACAAAATTAAGGAAGTTTTGCGCATCCCGGTCGTCTTCAAAAAGGAGTAAAAACTCGCGCAGAGGAAAATAATTTTTCAATTAATCCTCCTCCTTTGGAAAATAATAAGATCGAGAGGTAATGAGAAAGTTGGCAGGACTTAAAGCATTATCCCTGAGTGTAAAAAATGGAAGGTAAGGTTTATTATATTATTATCTGCCTTCTCTGTCAATCATCACTTCACCTTTAAAACCTCATCTTTTCCAAAAGCAAAATGCCCGGATTCATACCCCTTGCCTTCCACATTAATAATAACCCCTTTTACTCCAAAATTTCGGCCAAAGGTGTTAACAATGCTGTCAATTTTTAAAGCCTCAAAGGAAGACCCGGCATTTAATTCAGAAATTAATTCTTTAGAAAAGTTAAGCCTTAGGTTTTGGTTGGTACGCACATAACTTAACAATTTTACATTAGGCCCCAGGACTTTATATTTGTCTTCTTTTAAAATAGCTGTGATTTTTTCTGCCAGTTCTTCACCGGTTTTAAACTTCTCAGTTCGCTCTTCACTTAAAAGCTTATCAAGATTAGGTGAAGGATAATTAATTATCAGAGTTTTGGCGGGAAGGTTGCCATCTTTTTCCCCATCACCGTATTTTTTAAGATTATCTTCAACCACAGCGTTTCCGAAAATAAACCGTTGTTTTACCAGGCCTACTCCTTTGGCAAAATACCGTTCAATTGTACTGTCTTTAGACTTTCCTACAACTTTTATACAGGTAAACTCCCCGGCTGGTACCTGAACTTTTTCCTTAAGATTTTCTATAGTCCAGGTAGTATCCCCCACTGTCCAGGTCGTCCCCACCTTTAGAGGGGCTTTAAGATAATATTCCTCCATTTTCTTTTTCGGAGAAATACCTAAATAATTTATCCGCCAGTAGCTTTCTTCCTCGGTAAAAACAAGTTTAACCCCGTCTTCGCTTACCTCAAAAATTTTGGCTGTGTCAGTTCCGCCATTTTGCTGCAAAAGCTGAACACGGCGGTCTTTTATAAACTCAGTATCCACCCGGCCGCCGGCAAATTCATTACCTATACCTTCGTATTCCCAGTACCAGTTAGGTTTTACAGGAAAATAGTCCGATATTTTTGCCTCAATTGTTGGTTTTTCCTCGGGTTTTATAATTTGAGGTGTAGCCGTCTCTTTTTTGGTGCAAGCATTAACTCCCAGCAACAGAGATATCATTACCATGCCCATAATCAAAACTTTTTTCATATCAAAACCTCCTCAAAATATATTTTTGCAGTCTTCATTTTAGACGTATAAAACTTTAGTTAGTTTTAATAATTAATCGTTAAATAAAAAATAGGGTAGGCTGGATTTCGGAAAACAAAAAAAAATCCTGTATTGCTACAGGATTAAGTTTGCCCCAGAATTTGGCTAAAATGTATTTTCCCTGTTTTGGTCCTGGGAATTTGCTCGAGTAAAATTACATTATTGGCAGGAATTGGCTGTTCAGCTAATTTATTAGCAAATTCTAAAAACTTAATCTTGTCAAACCCATTTTCAGGTACAATAAAGATTTTTAGTTCATCATCAACTAATAATACGGCAATATCTTTAATCCCGGGAAAATCATCCAAATATCCTTCTAACTCCCTGTATGGAATAATATTTTTGGTTACCTGGAAAAATTTCTTCAGGTAATATTCAAAAGTATTTCGGGTTTGGCGTAATTTTTCATCCAAACGCCGAGCTTCCACCTCGTTTTCAACTATATGGAAAACTGCATAAGGGCAGGTTTTTACACATTCACCGCAAAAGTTGCACAAATCTTTATTGACATTAACCCTCCGGGCATCTTCATTATACATTATTGCCCCTGTTGGGCAGCAGTCAGCTGCTTTGCAGTGGGGTTCATGTTGACAAGCATCATAGTCTACATATAAATACATTTTCTCTCCCCCTGTTCTTCTCTCTCATTAAAATTCTGTGCTTTTCATTCCTATATTTTAAATTTATTATATGCAAATCTTAAAAAAAAATAAAGGGATATCGGGATTATTTTTTGAAAATTTTTATTTTTTGCTGAAAACTATAACACTTATTTTATTAAAGTAGTATCTTTATTTCATCTCCCCTTTTAATCTCAGCGGTAAACCCGACTTCTTCCCCATTTAAAAGGATTTTCAAAGAACTTATCTTTTCCGGTATTTTTCCTAAATGCGGTAAGACATCGGCCAAAATATAATTATTTTTTCCCGTTAGTTTGATGGGTTTTCCATTTAAATAAACTTCTACCTCTAAAGAATTAAGTTCTGGAACCGAAAGCCCCTCCTCATTAATAAACACTTCATCCCCCGGATAGAATTGATAATTAGCTTCGATTTCTTTTCCATTCACCAGAACTGAATCTAAATTTTTAAAAAAAGCTTTAGCAGTTTCTTTCGAACATAAAGTAAGTTGATCTTCCTCCTGTATTTGATAGTCCTCAGCTAAAGCCTTTCCCCCTAAGAGTAAAATAGGGGTCAAACTTACTTCTTCACCATTTACTTTGATAATAATCGGTCCGCATTCCTGCAAAAGTTGTTTTGCCGTAAGCTTTGCCTCTTCCCCATCGCGAGCAGGTATAAAATTAAGGGAATCTCCTGCGCCGACCTCCGTTTTAAGGGACGCCGGTTGACCGTTTACATATATTTCAGCCGCCCGGGGAAGCCCACCTTTCCATTCCCTTCTATTACCGTTTAAATAAAAATTTAAACTTCTTCCTTCCCGTCCAAAAATCTCCTTAGGAGTAATTCCGGAAAGTTTTAAGATTTCACCAACTGTTAAGTTTTTTTGGGATAAGAGCCGTATCTCCCGGCCATTTAAAAATACAGAAATAAAACCATAATCGTATTTTCTCAGGGCCATCTGGATAATACCCAGAACCGTTACCCCTTCCGGCCCCAAAAGAGCTTCCGGCACTGCTAAAAACTTTCCTTCCCTTGGGTCTAATCCTTTTACCACCACCCGTGAAGTTTCAAGCCCAAGATACTCGGCAAGCTTCGCTACCAGCCCCGGAGTTTTGGCACCACCACCAACCAAAAACACTGCTTTAGGCGAGCCACCATTTAACCTTACCATTTCTTCGGCAATCCTTTGGGCAATTCTCGCCACCACAGGTTCGATCCTCGCAATAATTTCTTTAGCTGCTATCTTAATTTCTTCTCCCAAGATATTGTAAAAGGTCACCTCTTCAAAAAACAACTGCCTTTTTACCTTTTCCGCATCCGCAAAATCTAAAAGAAATTGCCGCATGATTTCTTCGGTAATTTCATCTCCCGCTTCTGGTACCATGCCATAAGCTATCACGGCCCCATCCCGGCAAACAGCAATATCAGAAGTACCGGCGCCAATATCCACTAAAGCAATATTTAAAAGGCGTAGGCTTTCGGGAACTGCCGCTGTAATTGCAGCAATCGGCTCTAAAGTTAAATTTGCGGGCTCAAGGCCACAACGCAATAAAACTGCCTGTAAGCTACTGGTAACAGTCTCCGGCAAAAAGGTTGCCACTAATTCAACGCTTATCTTCTTTCCTCTATGACCTTCTAAAGCTTTAAACGGATACCCATCTAAATAATAACTAATGACACTATATCCTACTAACTCATACCGGACCTCACCTAGATTTTTAACTGCTTCCACCGCTTCCGCTAGCGCTTTACTTTCCAACTCAAAGACGTGGCGGGTAGAAACCTCAGCTCCAACTACTTCCATCTCCGCGTAGGAAGTAACCGTATAAAGGGCCCGCCCGGCCGCTGCTATAGCCGCTCGGGTAAGTTTTACCCCCAACGCTCCTTCTAACTCCTCCTTTATATCTCTAACCACTTTAGCAACTTTTGCTATATCATGAATTTGACCATCTAGCATCGAACGTTCGTCATGCTCCCGGAGGGTTTCCTTTAAGATATTAATCCTACCATCATCCAGTACTTCCCCTATCACCCCTATTACTGTTCGCGTCCCAATATCCAGAGCAAAGATGATGTTTTTCTTTTCCATACTAATCCCGCCCGTAACAATTTATTTTTTTATACCTAATTCGCTATTTTTCATTATTTTCCTTTAAAAAACCAAAAAAGAACTTCTTAAAACTTGGAAACTAACCCTTTCTAAACTTTCTTTGCAAATAATCCATTGCCTCACTGCTATCCCTTATCTCCCCCCGGGCCCAGGCTTTTAATAAATAATTTTTCGCCTGCCCAACTGCCAAAGACTCAGGGATATTTAGGGCTTCCATGATTTCTTTTCCGGAGATCTTTCCTTTAAATTCCAAATAACCTTCATAAAACTTTTTTAACTCCCATAAAAATTCTAAGTCTTCTCTAGCTTTTTCCCCTTTATCGGCAAGATACAAAAGAATTAACTCTAAAAATAAATCCCCGGTATCTTTAATTAAGCGCAAAATTGCCTCTCCGCTTACTTTCGTTGCCATTCTTAAAGATAAAATCCGCATATGATTACCTATTAACGTGGTTAAAACCCTCTTCTCGAAATTAGAAAAGTTAAGAAAATCCATAAAGGGTATAAGCCTGTTTACACTTTCCTTTTCATGGCCAAAGAAGCGAGTCCGCCCTTCTTGATCATACACCAATGTTCCGGGCTTCCCTATATCGTGGAAAAAAGCAGCCATTTTTAAAAGATAAGGCGGAAGATTTGTTTTAATCCGCAAAGGATTATCTTTTAAAAGCACTTCCATACGGCCTAAGGTATCAATTAGGTGCTGATACACCGTTTCCCCGTGATGGTAATTTTGGTAAAGCTCATACCCTTCTCTTATCCCCAGCTCAAAAACCTCAAAAAAGCCTGTTTGAAAAAGCCAATCCACCACTTTTGCCGCATCATCTAAAGAGAAGATTTTTCGAAGTTCTTCTGCCACCCGCTCCCCGGGGAAATCTAATATATATTGTATATATTGTTTAAACGTTTTCTCCGTTGCCCGCTCTACCGTAAAGTCAAGCTCCCCGGCAATCCTTACTCCTCTTAAAATCCGCACCGGGTCAGCTTTAATGTTTTCCGGACTAACCATGCGGATAATCTTTGCTTTTAAATCGTCTTGCCCCCCAAAGGGATCAATAATACCCCCCGAAATTTCCCCTCTTACCGGTAAGGCCAGAGCATTTACGGTAAAATCCCGGCGTCCAAGGTCCTCTTCCAGGTTTTCTCCTATAACCGGAAGGATATCCACCTGATAAGCTTCCCCACTATAATTAAACACCAGTCGAAAAGCCGCAAACTCTTCTTTTAAAGGAAAAAAGCTTCCGCCAAAGGCTTTTAAAAGCTTCTCGCCTATATTTTGGGGATCTTCAAAGGTAATGAGGTCTATATCTTTTACCGGGCGGCAGAGCAGTAGAGCCCGCACACTTCCGCCCACAAAATAAGTACTGGTGTCTTTTAAGATTACTTTTAGGTTATCGATTACCTCCACTTTAACACCGCCTTTTACCTCTTAAAAAATCTTACTACAATCTTATTATTTCACTTAACTTTTAATTTTTTAAAGTTTAGCACTGCCTTGCGGTATTCATCAACCAAGCTTATTACTATCAGGTAGGTATAAGGTTTTAACTCCTGTAAAATAGTAGAAAATTTTTCCCGGTGAAACTACTTCCCAGACCTATTTTTCTCAATAATACAGCCTAAGCTTAAAAAAAATTTTTTCAGCAAAAATTCCCGAAGCTTTACAAAAGCTTCGGGAAGAGAAATTTATATTCTTCTTACGTCGCAAAATGGGCTTTATGTTCCTCGGGCTAAAGGTCGGCCGTATAAATAAACCCCAGCCTTTTAAGCTGGGGAATTTTCTTATTTTCTAGTCTTGAAACCACTGTTCACTAAAATCATTAAAACTGCTTCTTGCCCCGTAAAAATACCAGTCAACGGTGTACTTGCCATTATTGGGAGTTATATATTTTGCCGGTACCAAATTTTCGGTAGGCATCTGATCAAGGTCCTCATACACCCTGAACCAAACATCAAAGGTTTTCGTTCCAAGATAATTTGAAAACTCTTCGGTTAATGTTTTAGCAAATATATTCATATAATAGTTAAAATCTTGACTTTCAAGATGATTTTGATAAATTTCTAAAAATTGCCGGTAATTAACAATAATGTTAATTCCATAATAAACTACGCCGGTATTATCCTCTACCAAGGTGCCGTTTTCATACTTAACCCGGCCAAAATTAGTAGAGCCAATCACCAAGGGATTGAAAAAATCATAATTACCTTCATTTAAACCTTTTACCAGTTCATTTATACCGGTTTGGAAGGCTTCATCACTAAAGACTTCCGCTAACGAAGCATTAACCAAAAAAGCGGTATTCATATTCTTCGACACCGTATTATAGGGAATAGCAAAATTAAGCCCTTCGCTTTCCTGAAGCTTCATGTTTATTATGCCTATTACTTCGCCTTTCATATTAAAAAGTGGCCCGCCACTATTGCCCGGGTTAACCGGCGCAGTAATTTGCAGGTAAGTTTTACCGTCAATTTCCCGATTATCGCTGCTAACTATGCCGCTTGCCATACTCCAGCTTAAACCCTGGGGATTACCAATGGTAAAGACTTGTTCCCCCACCTCGGGAAGTTTGGTGGTTAACGCCACCGGTTTTAAATTTCGGGCATTGATTTTAATTATGGCCCAGTCATTTTCCGGATCATATCTTTCAAGGCTAGCAACTTCATATTTTGTTCCATTGGCTAAAGTAACATAAGCTTCTCTCTCTCCTTTAATAACATGATAGCAGGTTAAAATCCGTCCGTCCGAAGAAATAATAAAACCACTGCCCAGACTTGAACCGGTAGTAATCAAAACAGTACTATCTTTTAATTCTTTAAAAAGCTGGGTCAGAGTTTTAGGCTTAACCTGGATTTTTATGGATTTATAGGCCGCAGCTTTTTTGCTGTCATAAACTTTTAGCTGGATTGTAAAATAAGTATCACCGGTAACTTTAGGGGCTGTCCAGGTAACTTTTGCCGCGCTGGTACTGCTGAACTTTCCTTTATCAGAATTGCTACCTTTTATCGTCCATTCAAAATAAATTTTATCCTTATTTTTATCATAGGCTTTAGCAGACAAGGCGATGCTTTCTCCGGAAGTAACTACCGTTTTACTGGCATAAATAGCTATTATTTGGGGCGGATAGTTTCCTGCCTTTGCAAAAATTGGACTAGAGTTAAAAGTAACTAAACTAAATAAAAAAACAACGATAAATTTTTTCCAGGATTTCATTTTTACCCTCTCTTTCTTTATGAGACATCTCTATCTTTCTTATTCTCTAAAATTAAAAAATTTCCTGCATCTTTTAGCCAAATAAAATTTTTTAAAAAGCTTGTATTAATTTTTATTATACACACTTTTCGTCCTATATAGTATAATATTTTCGGCAATTTTACCGAAAAGGTGAGAGCATGAAATACGAGGTAGACCTTACAGACGTAGTAATTGCCTTATCCAAGGCTCTAGAATTTACCAAAGAAGAGTTGGGATACCACCACGAAAGGGTTGCTTACATCGCTGCATCCCTCGGAAAAAAATTAAATCTACCGGAAAAAGATTATGAAACATTATTTTGGGCCTCATTTCTCCACGACCTGGGAGCCGGTGCCAAATTAGTTGATCGAGAAATTTATAATCTTGATAAATACGATACCAATCATGCAAATTTGGGGTATGAACTTTTAAAAGATGTACCGTTTTTTAGCGAAGTTGCACAAGTTATAAAACACCACCACACCAAATTCATTGATTTTTCTTCCGATGAGAAATACAACTCATTGGCATTTTTAAGCCAAATTATTTTTGCTGCAGACCAGATTGATTTAATGTTATTGCCCAAAAAATCAGCTCTCTTGCAACAAAATGAAATTGAACGCTATTTTAGAAAAAATAATAAAATCCTTTTTAATGAAAAAATTGTTGAAGCCTTTTTATCTCTATCTCGACAGGAAAGTTTTTGGCTCGATCTTACGGAAATTTATGTAGAAGAAAGATTAAAGCATCTACGACCAAAAACTAAAATTTTGGCTGGTGAGCGCGAATTAAAGCTTTTAACTGTACCTTTTGCTCGCATCATCGACGCTAAAAGCCCATTTACCGAAAAACATTCTTTAAAAGTAGCAGCGTTAAGCGGACAGCTGGCGGAAATAACCGGACATTCTGCCCAAAAAACTTTAATTGAAATTGCAGGCCTTCTTCACGATATCGGGAAACTTGCTGTACCAAATAAAGTTTTAGAAAAAAACGGACCTCTTAACGATGAAGAGTTTGCACTGATAAAGGCCCATCCTTACTTCACATATTATTTGTTGAAAGATGTTGACGGCTTTGAAGACATCGCCCGCTGGGCGGGATATCACCATGAGCAGCCAAACGGCCAGGGATACCCTTTTAAGCTTAAAAAAGACCAACTATGCCTGCTCTCCCGCGTTATTGCGGTGGCAGATAAATGGGTAGCTTTAACAGAAAAACGCCCCTACCGGGACGCTCTACCGGTAAAAAATGCCCTCGAAATCATAGAAGATATGGCCAAAAAGGAAATAGTAGACCGGGATATAGTTAAGCTTTTAAAGGAAAATATCGATTTTCTGGAAAAGTCTAAAGAGCTGGAAATAAGTAATATTACCGAGAAAAATAACCAGTAAACATTTAGCCAGGGCTTTACCAGAAAATCCCACGGCTTATTCTAAAACTTGTAGTTACCAGTTTCAGTTGGCCGTAAAAAGTAAGATTTTCCTTTAACGCCGCGCTAATTTCAAAATCCCCTCAAAAAAATTTAAATTTTAAGTTAAAACTAAAAAAAGTTATTGTATGTTTATTTGTTTAATGTTATAAATATACAATAAGCACACAACCTTCTTTTGCTCCCGGAGTAACCCTCCGGTTATTTTTTGGTTTAAAAAAGCCATGACATTAGCCATCTTCTCTTCCCATCCCTTCCTCCTATGGTTTTATATTTGACAGATTCTGGTCATAGTATCAAGGAGGGTCCGAACCGATACAATCCCTTTAAACAGCTGGTTTCTGGTCACAATAATATAATCGTAAAGCTTGAATCTATTCCGGTTCATGGCAATCTGGGAAACTATTTCAATGGGAGTATCTTCCTCGATCACCAGGGGAGAAGTATCCATTATCGCTGTTATCGGGCGCTCGAAATACAATGGTACCCCGTACTGCCTACCCAGGTAGCGGTCCAGATGATAGCGCATCACCAGGCCCACCGGTTTTCCTTCTTCTACCACCACCACTCCATCAAGCAATTCATTTTCTTCCAGTATTTTTTTTACTTCCCGCACCAAACAGTCTTTGCGAACAATTTCGGCGTTTTCCGTAATTTCTCCAACCGTAAAGGCATGCTTCCAGCCATTGTGGCGTCGGCTGGAAACCAGCCGGAGCACCTTCTGCTCCACACTTTTATCCAGGTAAACTTTCGGGAATCCCGGCCTGCCCAGAAAGTAGCCCTGACCATAGTGGGCGCCGATATTGGCAAGGGTGGTAATTTCCTCCCAGGTTTCAATACCCTCGGCAATAATAGCACAACCGATTTTTTCAGCAAAGGTGATAAAGGTTTCCAGCAGGGACCTTTTGATAGGGTTAAGGTTGATGTCTCGGATCAGAGATTTGTCTATCTTAATGAAGTCGGGTCTGATTTCCGCAATGGACTCCAGAGAGGAAAACCCGGAGCCGACATCGTCCACGGCCACCAGGTAGCCCTGGCTGCGGTAGTGTTCCAAGGTTTTGTTAAAGTTGGGAAAGTCATTAATGCTGTGCCGCTCGGTAATTTCAAACACAATACTGGAAGGTTTAAGGCCCATCTCCTCGATAAGTCTCATGGTCTCTCCCCTGACAAAATTGGGGTCGCTGATAGTACGGGGGTGAATGTTTAAAAAAAGCTTCTGATCCGGACCCAGCCGCCCGAGATTTTCCAGAGCCAGCCTGCGGCAAACCCTTTCTAGGGGATAAAGCAGCCCCACATTCTCCGCAAAAGTAAAAAGAATATCGGGGCTCCTAAAATAGCTCTCCCGCGGCCCGCGAGTCAAGGCTTCCCAGCCCAGGATCCCACCGGTGCGCAGGGAAACTATCGGCTGGTAGACAATCTCCAACCGGGCCCGGTCGAGAATTTCCCTGAATTCCGATAAGAGCATGGCCGTTTCCAAACTAATGGAACCTTTGGCCAGCCCTTGGGCCTCACGCAGGGCCGTATATAGCTGGCTTTCCACGTTTTTGGCCTTTAAACCGAGAACGGCATACCCCACGTGGATATCCGGTTCCCGACCGGTAATTTTCAAATACTCCTGCTTTATCCTTTCCTTGATGCCAATACGGGAAGTAATGGCTATTTTCTGCAGTTCACCGTGCTCCAGCCTGCCTTCCATCGCCATCAGGACGACAAAATCGTCACCCAAAAGATTTTCCACCGCCAGGATTTCGCTACCCGGGAAAATTTCCGGTATTTCTCTTTCCAGGGATTTTTTAAATAAGGTCAAAATCTTTGAAGCAGCCTGAAAGCCGCTTACCTGCTCCACCTCGTGGAATTTTACCAGGTCAAAATATAAAAGCACCACCGGCCTTGACTTTTTGAAGTTTTCCAGAACCTTTGCGATCAGGTCGGGGTCTTTCAGGCTATGGTTTTTGAAGATACTTCTTCTTTTAAAGCCCGGTATTGATAAGATTTTGGAGATAACTTCCCAACCGTTGAGTATCCTGGAAATCACGGCATCTCACCCGAACTTTTTAATTTAACCATATAACAGCAAGTTTAAAAAATTATTATTTTTCCAAAAAAGGAAGGCAAATTTCCGGTTAAATTTTGTTTAATCTACCGTCCTGCCGACAGTTCCATTCCCGGTCGATTTTTTCCACAAAACGCGCCAAATAGGCACTGTAGAGGTCTCGCTGGCACTTCACACCGCAGGAAAATATGTGCCCAAAAACTTCTTCTTATACTCCCCGCAGATGAAGTAGCTGGAAAAACAGGTCAAGGCAGAAAAATATTGGAGTCACTTAACGTCTGTAAAGTTTAGACCTGCCTTTATGCTTCCAAAAACAAAAGCCAGCAAACCTAATTTTTGCTGGCTTTGTAAACCAAATTTCGTATTTACCTTCAAAAAAATCTGCCGGAACTTCACCGTAACTTTCGCCCAACATATATGCTTCGGGTGAAACTATCAGTATCTTTTATATAATTATTTTATCTCCGGCTTAAATCTCATTATAAAGCCAATTTTTTAATAAATTAGCAACATCCTGAACTTTACCGTTGCTATCCTCATATTTATCTTTTATTCTGACAAAAATTTGACTACCTTGTTTTCGTGCTTCAGTTACATTTCCTTCCATTCCAGCGTGGGCAAAGAAATTTCTGGGGTCAGGATTTCCAGCTTTTCTATCTTTATGAATATCTATCAACGAAACCCATTCTTCAGAAAGAATTTTATTTTTTATTTCTGGAGAAAGATCAGGATCATCCAAAGCTTCATTTATTTTCTTAGAGGAATTACTTAATTCTGTACCGAGAAATTGCTTGTTAATTACTAATCCAAAAATTTCATAAATTTTCTCAAATTTTTCTTTTATTTCGTCTATCTTTACCCCGTCATTGTTTTCATCTTTGTGCACTCTAAGAATTTTAAGGATCTCACTAATTCCCCAGTAAAACCCTAAAGCCAAAATAGTTTTTGTATAGCTGCTTTTACTAAGAATTGGCGAATCTTTGTAATTCCTGTATAATGTCTGGTAAGTATGGTTCAAAACGCTGTAAAAAACTTCTTTAATCACTTTCGAATCGTAATAACCATATTTATATAAAACAAGAGGTACATTGTTTTTAATTGCGGAAAAAGTTAGAGAAAAACTTTCCAGTAATGGTCTAACTTCTCTTTTTTGTTGGCGGTTGTCACCAAAAAGATTAGTTAAAATTTGAGCAAAACTCCCTTTTGCGTCTTCGCTGGATAAAGGTGAAGAAAAGAAAGTTTTATATTTAATTTCTTCCCAGTATAAATTAAATACTTGCGCCTCAGTATTTCCAAGAATAGGGTCAGAAAAAGAAACAAATATTTCCGGCATTTTTGAATCATTTGCCCAATTTCTCAAATTCACCCAGGTATGAAAATGTCTTAAAGCCTCTAAAAGAGCAGTAACATAAATGTTGTGCCCGCTGGAAATATCGACATAGAGATTTTTAAATCCTAAACTTAAATAGCGGTTAATCATATCAATAAAAATTTCCAATACGATATCATCAAAACTACTCCGAAAATCAATTCCCAGATAAGATCCCAGAGAATGAATTATGATAAATTCTTCTTTACCCTGAAACGAATTTAATAACTTAAAAAATTCTTCCGGATTGTTTAGATATACTTGCGGGTTATTAATGCATTGATTTATCGCCTCTTTAAGCTCCAGGGGAAATTCAGCACCTAAAAGAGTCTTATTTAAAGGTAAGCTTATCGGATAGATGATAACTAATTGCGTCTTTTCCCCTTGATTCTCTAAATATTTTTTTAAAGCTAAAGAAGATAAAGAAGCTTCAAAAATTTCACAGTCCTTTTTAAATTTCACCAAGTTTAAACATCCTCTATCCAGCCGGCCAATCTGGTAAATAAGATTCACCAAACTTCCTCCTTTAAAAAATTTAACCTTTAAAGGAACTTTCCACTAATAATCACCAGGACAATAAGTAAGATTATAAGGTACAACAGAATACTTGCTAAAAAATCTTCAAAATTTTTTATGTCCTTTTTGCGAACCGGAATAGCTTTATAATTGGTATCCAATAGCCACTGGCCACATCTGCGGCACGGCCACCAGGCATCCCAACCATTCATCCTTATTAGAAATATAATTCAGTTTAATTTAATTGACGCTGATATATAATTTAAAATCATTAACTTTCTGCAACAAAATTGTATCGCTATATACAGAATTTTTACTTAAAACACAAGAAGTTTCTGGTTATTAAAGTAATTTTCAAACTGTTGCCAAGTTTTAATATTTACATGCGGTCCGCGGATATAAGGCTTGATGTTACCCTTATAACGCCTCCACTTGCTTAACAATAAAGTGCAAAACACAAGCTTTTCTAAGTTTTTCTTAATAAAAAACCTCCTCTAGATGCGCATTCAAATACTCCACCGCTGCTTCTTTCTGTCTCTCACTTCGAGCAGAAGTTTCCACCACAAACCCTACGGTCCACCCCTGGCGGGAAATAATACCATAAATTTCTCCTCGCTTTAAAACAAAACCTTCTTTTTTCGGTAAGTCAGGATTTAAGTAGCTGGTCCTGCAAGTGCGAACAAATGGTATTTTTTCAATCACTTTATTAATTATCCGCAGCACCAGTTCCCTCTTAGGCCAATTATGGTCTTGAAGATAATATACATAATCTTTTGCCTTTTCCGGGACATCCGGAGGCAAATACTCCTCCCTGATATTTTCCCAGCGCGCCTTCAGGGTTTCATGAAAAATTTGTCCGGCAGTAGAAAGCTCAATATAGGTTTTCCCATCTATTATTTCTCTGTTAATCAAAGGTTCTATTTTTTCGTCAAGCTCTTCATACTTTAAGTCTTCCAATTCAATTAAATCCTTTGCCCCTTTATCCAAAACCGTAAATAAATAATTGTATTTCAGCCACAAATCCTGATCTAAAGAAAAAGGCAGTGGTGGAAAGCTGATGATTTCCGAAAACTGCTCATGTTTGTAGTAAACATTTACTCCCAGTGCCTGGCCAAGCATTACCGCCACAGCAATTTGAGCTTTATAGCCGCCGGTAGCATTGATAAGGCAATTTTCACTCCCATACTCCCGCAGTATTCTGGCCATCTGTTTAATTAAATTTCTTAGACCTTCCCGGCAAAAACGTTTGGGTTCCTTGTCCAGTAAGCCCTCTATTAACACTAAATTTACCTGAATACCCTTCCCCCGGTAAAATCTTTCCAGGATTTTACCGACCTTTTCGCCATCGGGTGTATCGGAAATCAGAAAATGGAGCCGGAAATTTTCCCCAATTATACCTCTATATCTCAATTCAAAGATAGAATTTATCTCTGCCCCGCAATTTCGGTCGCTTTCGGGAAAGCTGGTCAATATATCGGCAACCTTGGCATAATCATTTTTCTCAAGAGCGTCCAAAGCAGCTTCGCGTAAAACCACATTTTCAAAGCGGTTAAAATTTCCAAGAAGGCTTGTTCCAACAGTACAAAGAACGTTTTTCATTCTCTTTCCTGCCTTCCTTTTATTTTTGGTAGCTGCTTAGTTTGTTTTTTTGATAAAAATTTACAAACTCTTCTAAATACTCTCTTAAACGACGATTTTTAATCTGAAATTTATCTCTAAACAAAAAACATAAATAAAAAAACTATTTAACTTCATAAACTTCCATGAGTCTTTTTATATTTTCTACCATCTCCTGTCGTAATTCCCGGGGTTCAATTACCTCCACCGACGAACCAAAGGAACGAAGCCAAAAAAGTAAATCTCTTACTCCGGAAACTTTATCTTCCCAGAGTAAGCTTCCATCTTCCAGGAATTTTAAACCCCTAAATCCCCGGGCTTTTAATTCTCTTTGGGCTTTCTCAATAACATTGGCTTCCGGTAAAAAACGAATTTTTACCTTGACTTCTTCGCCAACATCCATCCCCCACCTATTTTTGAAAAAACTCTCAATTTGAAAACCTGCCGGAATTTCTGCTTTCTTTTGTTCGAATAATACGCTGGTTATGTGGTCAATTCTAATAATTTCTGGTCTTATTAACTTTTGTTCCTCAAATCCCACTAAGTACCAGAAGCCATCGTGTTTGTAATATACAAGCCCAGCAGGATTAAAAACCACGTTATTGTTTATACTTTCTTCTGGAATAGCATAGTTAATCTTAATTTTCAACTTCTCATAAATGGCAGTTTCAAGCTTTTGCATTATCTCCTGTTGTTCCGAAGATATCGTCACCCCAGGAATCCTTTTGTGAGTATAAGTTTTTGCCGTTTTTGTTACCCAATCTTTTTCTTCCTTGTGAATTTTCTGGGCAAAAATTTTTAAAAGTTTTTCCCCTGCTTCCCCGGTTTCCTGAACAATCAACGTCTTTTCTTCAGAACTAAACTGCAATACAGGAATTTCTAATCCATACCCTTCACAAATTACAACCTCATTTTCTCCTTCACCATCAATAAATATTCCGCCAAACTCATTTAAAAATTCATGAGCAGAAACTTCATTAAGAAAACTTCTAAGCGAATCTTTAGTAACAGCAAGAAGCAGAGCAGCGTCCTCTAAACTTATTTCTTCCATTGCTGCATGAAAGTTTATTACTTTTATAAGTTCTGCAAACTCCCGGCTATTCATCAGCCTGCACCTCCGGGTATAGCTCCGCCAGTTTCTTTAATGTTTCCCTGTATTTTTCAATCAATGAAGCCGGTTCAAGAATTAGAGCTTCAGCTCCAAACTGTCTTAGCCAGCTTAAAAATTCTTCAATACCACTTATGTAATCTTCAAAAATAAGATTTCCTGCAGAATCAAAATAATAATTGCAGGTGGGATGAACTATTTTTCTCACCTCTAAAATAGGCTTTACTCTATCAATAGTGTTTGCCAGGTTATAAAAAAGAACCTTTACTTTCTCTTTTCGACCGGTGCCAATTCCCCAACCGGGGGCTACCATGGCTTTAACACAAGTTTCTACCCCTTGGGGAATTTTCTCCTCTAAAACTTCAAGCTGCTCTATCCGATCAATGCGCAGTTTTTGGGCTGCCTCTCTTTTTCTTACAGGCTTAGCGATTAAATACCACGCTTGATTGTTTTGGTTATATACAAGGCCGAGGGGATAGAAAAGTTGTTCTTTTCCTTTATACGTAACTTTTATTTTCTTTTCTTCAAAAAGGGCACGACTAATTTCATTTTTAATCATGATTAAAGTTTCGTCTCCAAGCTCCCGGGGACCATGGTAGTATCTGATTTTTCTCCTCTCTGCAAAGTAATCTTCAATATGAGTATCAATCGTATAAATAAAAGTATTGCGGTAAGCTTTCAATTTATTTAAAACCTCGCTTAAAAGAGGATTATATTGCATATAACGATATTTTCTTTCTAACTCCCTTATTACTTCATTTAACTCCTTCTTAATGCGGTGGCGATAGATAGGTAAAAATTTTTTCCCAAGTTGATAAACTTCATCTTTTTTTTGCAAAAATCCATGAACTTCAAGCTCTTTAAAATCATTTTGCAACGTCTCATAGCTAAATCCTATTTCCTGCTCAAATTCTTTAAACTTTTTCTCAAGTTCTTTATAAAGTTCCGAAACTTTGACTTCCCTTTTCTCAGCTATTAGCGCCAGAAGCCAAAGCCGCCTTAGATCATCACTGCCAAAGCGCAAATCTTTTCTTAGATAAGACGTTTTTCTTCCTCTAAAAAGATACCTCCCCCGGCGGGGAGTTTCTATTGTAAATCCCTGTTTAATTAATTCTTTAAGATCATTGCGTATTGTTCGCTCCGCTCTTTGAGGCAAATTTAAAAGCTCGGTAATTTGCTTGGAAGTTAATTCCTGGCCTGCATGCTGCAAAAAAAGCTCTCGAATACGGACCTGGCGCCATTGAATCTCGAAATGTTTTGCCACATTTCACCCCTCCGGTTATCTTCTTACCGGAGGAATTTGACAGAATAATAAAAAAATCCTGCTTAACTCCTTTATTTTTTAACTTACAAATATAATATCTCCCCGGACACATAAGGATTGTTTTCCTGCTCCCCGCGACTTCTCCGGTCAATTAGGGCTACCGTTTTTACTGAAAAACCCTGACTTTCCAGACGTTCAGCAGTTTTTTGTACCAGGTATTGAAGGGCAGTCGTACCTCCAGTGATATTAACTACTATTTCAGCATCGGAAACCAACAAATCTTTTAAACTTTTCCAGACCACTTCGGTCTCGTGAAAAGAAGTAAACGGATCGTCAACTATAAAGACGGAATATCCTCCCTTATAGCCTGCCTTTTCCATGATTTCTGGCAGCTTTTCTTTCCCTTTTTCTGAAGTAAGACAAAATAAAAAATCCGGCTTTACATGATAAAGCGCCGAATAAAGTAATCCCGGCGATATGCCCAAGGGGGAAATAAGAATTTTCATTTATAACTCATCTCCTTTCCCTAATTTAGTTCAAACTCATCTACGATTATCCTTCTTTTATCTCTAATATCTTACTTCTCTCACTCAAAAAAATTTTTTCCAAAAAACTACGCATCACTTTTCATGCTGAAATCACCTTTGTAAGAATTTTGTAAAAAATATCTTTCTAATTATTTAAGCTTATTCAAGTAATTAATAAAAAATCTTAACATTCATTTCCCGATAAAAGCGTAATTATAGACTAAGCCCTGCCAAAATAGCAGGGCTTTTAATCAACTGCAACTATTTTTGCTATACCTATCTTCGCCTGTATTAGCAACCATTCATATATTTACATTCTAAAACTTTATGCTCACTCATCCGGACATAAGGACAACCTTCCGGTTTACAGGTAAATTCCATTTCTTTAGCCCCCTATAAGAAGTTTCCCTGCTTTAAAGAGCTTTAAAACAACGTCAATTGGCTCTCTTCCACTTCATACTTGCCAATTAGTAACGGTGAGGTAGGGTCATGTTTTTCGTAATTTTTCTTCCCCGCTTCATAGCTTCCCGCATAACAGTATTTACACCCGTGCAAACAGGTATCGTAAATACCTACATCTTTACTGACCACACAGCCGCATTCCTGCCGCTGGCTTTTATCTTTTAAGTGAAGCCTTTCAGGTAAATTTAGGGAAAATATCTTTTCAATGTAATCAGCATCAATGCATTTGCCTGGCATGATGCCTGCCGCAGGAAGATAGGCTATATTTTCAGCACAGCTTTGAATTTCTAACCCTACTTTTTTTGCTTTCTGGGCCATAAAATAGGCAAAACTCTTGATTATCACTTCCGGGGGCTGATAAATCTCTATTCCTTCTTCTTTCAGCTTCTTAAAGTTTATGGTAGCTTTACGATACTCATCCACAAAACTTATCACTACCCGGGTGGTAAAATCTTTTAATTCATTTAAAATATACGAAAATTTCTCTCGGTGGAAATCACTGTCGTGAACATTACTGAAAATCACCGGGTCATATCGCCAGATAACTTTCTCTTTACCGATTTTTTCCGATAGCTTTTTAAAAGTTTCTATTCGCTTTTCTAAAGAAGGTAATTTAGGCTCCATTTCTGGGCCGTAACCGTTTACGGTGTATTGGAAGTAAAACCTATAACCCCTCTCTTTAAGCTCATCAAGATACTTTAAAAATGGCCCGGGATTTTTCGTCCAGAAAACTATTGCAGTCACGTCCTCGGGACGGAGAGAAACTTTGCTCATTTGTTTAGCGTTATAAGGATTTTTAAAAATAAAATATCCTTCCCGGATTCTATTCATAAACCATTCGCCGTAAAAAGCTGGAATATCAGTCCGGCGACTGGCGCTAATTATCTGCATTTTTTACCTCCACGCACCCAAAGCCCATGCTGTTTTTCTCCCCAAAGCCCACATCGTAGCCAAAAGCAATAAGCTCTGCTGAACCTTCCACCGTAAAAGGAGCTAAATAGCCTAAGATTTTTTGATCCCGGTAGTGGATAAGCTTTGTTCCTTTATGCCTCGTTAAATACTCTTCGTCAAAAAAGAAAAACAAGCGGTCATCGGCAGGCGGATGCCCATAATAAGTTGCAAATTTACGCAAAAGATTTTGCCGGATTTTTTCCGAAAAAAGCTCCGGCTCCTCGGTATACCTAATGTAATATGGTTTCGTATAGCCTTCTTTAAGAGTGCTAACCACTATTGGTGACAAACAAATAAAAGTCTGGCCAGGCTTTATTTCGGGATTTTCTCTCAAAAAAGCTCCTTTTACCGTAAATTCTTCCCGACCAATTTTAAATTTATGGTCTTTAAATAAGCCATTTAAAAGATGAAGCAAAAACTCATAAAGCGGGGAACTAATCTTTAAAGAACATTCCCCAATTATCCAGAAGCCCTCCGGTGCTAATTTTTTCCTCTTGGCTAATATCTGGGAAAAGGTAAAAAATTTAAAACGCCTCTCCCCAAAACCTTCGTCATGAAGCTTTCGGGCAAACTCCGGTGAAGATTTGGCAATAGTTTCATAAATTGCTGAGGTAATCCGGTACTGGTAATTAAACGGTAAAAACACCGCCTTCTCCGGCGGCTTTAAAAGTACCTCTACCCGCATAATTTTCCTCCCATCCAAAAATTGTTCGATTAAAGGGCCCGAAGTTAGCTCTTCGAGCCCCTACTCTAAAATTTTTAATTTAATCCAACCCAAGGGATAAAGAGGTTTCCCTTCCTCCACCACTATTTTTCGGGTTTTAGGAAAGGGAAAGTTTTCCCGGTATTTTATCCTGGCCCAGTTAAGTACTCCCTTTAACTCCTCGAGCGGCACTGTTTCTTTTAAGGTCTTACTGTTAAAGCCAGTTCCAAAGCCTATTTGCAAAACTATTCCCTCAACACTATCCTGAATAAGTTTCTGGTAAAACTTTTTAAGCTCACTAAGACCAATTTCCTCATAAAATTTTAGTTCATTTTGTAAAAATTGCCGCTGAACCTCTCTTGCCCTTTCCTGCCAGTTATTAAAATATGCTTTATTTACCAGAGGAAAGTTATCAGCGGTAAGATACTTTTCCTCTACCTTAAAGCTCCCCTGAAGCTTAACTCCCGGTTTAAAACCAATGAAAAAGCTGCTGGTAGCCTGCTCCAAATCTGCTGTAGATTGCTCTCCAGGTAGAACTTTCCACCGGTAACCACCGGCCGTAAGGCTTAACACCTTTACCTGATAAAGCCCTAAACTTTCCTCCCCCAGGGGCAGGCTGTCACCAACCTTAAGAGCCCGGAAAAGAGAGTAGTTAGGGGTTCCGGTTAAAGCCATTTCCGCTGCTTCGCTTAATTTTTCTTTTTTGACTCCTGAATTTTGCAGGCTTTTTTTAATTTTTTCGTTAAAAGTTTCTTTTATTGCGGATAAATTTATTTTATAGATTAACGTCCTAAGAGAACCTTTCAAAGAACTTCCAGGTAAATAAAATCCCTCCCCTTCAGCTACAGGGGCTAAAACTTCCGCTTTACGCGTTTTCAGGTCAAGTAAGGTTTTCTTTGAGCTGTCAAATTTAAAACGTGGAAATTCTCTGGCCCAGGGGTACTCATCCCCCAGGTAAAATCCTGGTTTTTTTACCTTATCCAGAAAATCATTTAACATAAACCTTGGCGAGGTAAATACCCGCTCCATATCGGCAACAACAAATTTTTCTTCTTCTAACGAAATTAAATATTCCAGGGGAGGATATTTTTGACCGGAACCAACAAAGAGCGGAGATAAAACCTCAATTTCGTATGTTGCCACTTATATCCCCCCTTTCCAGGGAAGGGTAAAGGCATAACCGTACCGGTATACCGGATGCTCGGTAAAGTATTTGGGAGTAACATCTACCAAACGTCCCACTGGCTTAAAGCCAAAGACTGAACCCGGTCCAAAGAAACGCACCGATTTTTTTCTAACCCCTCGGTCAGAACGGCTATACACAAATCCCCCTGACTCAACCAGGGTGTAAGCTTGTACAACCTCTGTAATTTTAACAAGTTCATCCTTATTAGGATAATAGTTTGAAAGTAAAAACATATATTCTCCTTGAAGCAGCCAGGAAAAATCTTCCCGAAACTCTACGGAAAACTGGCCAAAACCGTAGGTCCTCTCTCCCCCTAACCCTTCATCCGCAAGAACTCTTAAAGCTGTTTCAAATTTTGTTTTCCACTCCGGTGCTATTTCATAGAGGAAATAAAGATAAACATTTTCCGCAAAGGTTATACCCGTGCAGTAATAAATGTTGGAACTGTAAGTAATCCGGTCTAAGGCTACCCGGGGAATCTCCCGGCTTTGATACCAGTACTCCTTCTCAACCGGCAAATATGCTTTCTGCACTACGTACCCTTCTCCCGGCCCTTCGCCTTTAGCAATTTTTTCTAAGCTTTCTACGGGTAAGTATTCTATTTTTTTGGCAATTTTTACATCGGAAAAATAAGAAGTTAAATCCAAAGTCAGAGGCTTAGGTACAAAATAATAAATTTTTTCCCCAATAACTTGAGCTGGAAAGAGGGAAGAAAGTTTTAAAACCGGTTTTTCCACTAAAGCTTCTAAAAAGGCCTTCGTCTCACCGGACCCATAGAAAAGGGAAAAAGCATTTAAGAGGGCCGAAAACAGCTGGTCGCTTCCCGGCAATATTTTACTGCTGGTTAAGTCACCGGCTTTTTTCCCTAAGTTTAGGGGGCCTTTAGGCTTAATTAGAGCTACTTTGTATGCCATGGGCTTCTCCCCTTTATTTCAACAATTGCGGAATATTCTTCTGTCTAAGCTCCTCTAAAGACCCCATAGCTAACGGTTCTGCCCTAAAGTTTCCGGTCTCATATTCCTCGCGAGACTTCCAGTAAACCGCTAAATCCTTAAACATAATCTTTCCGTAACCCCGGCTGCCGGAACCTCCAAGATAGTCATCTTCTAAAAGTTTCATCGCGGTTAGCACTTTTGAAAACAGCTCTTTATCTTTTTCCCGCAAAACGTTATAGACTAGCTCAAAGCAAAACTCCGCTCCCCGCGGTACTCTTTCGGTTTGCCGGGGATTAGCCGCTGAAGTAATCCGGTCGATAGAGTTTTCAAATTTGACCTCGGTCCATTCTAAATCAAGATTGGGCTTAATGTCTTTAATACTTTCTTCATCCAAACAGGCATCCCGGATATAGAGACGGGTGGGGGTAGTAACGTTCTTCATTTCATCATATGTTAATTCACCGTCCCCAACTTTTTTGTAATTTCCGGCATTCCTGCCGAATATTGTACATACAGCACAATTTTCATCATTACAAATATGAATTTTTATTTCTGAGTCATCAGTCTTTTTTTGATAAACAAGCTTTGATGGTGATAAATAATCCTCAAAACTTTCCAATAAACTCCTTAATTTTCCTTTTAAGCTTGACCCAGGAATATAAGGTCTACCTTTTTCATCCTTTATAACGCTATTATCTATTCCACCAATCTCGATGCTTCCCTGAGAGCCACCAATGTGCAAACCAGTTAAAGTTTTAATTTTACCTTTTATAATGATTTTCCCTAACAATTTTAACTCTTCCATCCCTCATCCCTCCTATTCTTTACCGCCATAAGCCCGGTGATAGGCGACAACTGCTTCAAAGAAATCAAGAAACCGTTCAAATTTATCTGCACTATCAACATTGGCTAATGCTTTATCAGCAATGATCTGAAATCCTTTTACTTTATCTTTATATTTTCCAGCGTTATAGGCAAATTTTGCTCTTAATAAGCTAACATTGTAAGGTCCATTTTCTTTATTATAATCAATTGCTTTAGCTTCATTATATAGATTTCTAATTTGAGAAGTTGTCATGCCCTTATCTTTTAAATACTCACCAAGCTTCATAGCGTTTTCTATCAAAATTTTGCCATCTCTATCAATTTCTTTACTCAAAATTTTAGTAATATTTTCTTTTACTTCTATAATTATTGGGTCTTCTTGATTCTTTGATTTTTGTTGTCTGTTTGACTCTTGAGTTCTGTTTTGATTTTGATAATCCTTTTGGTATCTATTATTTCTTCCATTCACAATTAATCCCCCCTTGCTCTTAGTTCTAATTCTGCCCACCGTGCCGCCGGTGAAGCTAAAGGATTGATTTCGGTAGTATTAAATACCACCACATCCATAATTTTTTCCCGGAAATACGGTTGAAGCTCTTTAGCAAGACTATCCCGGTAGCGGCTTAACTGATATACCAGGCGCCACACTTTAGAATAGGATGTCTCCTGTTCGTTGGTATATAGAAGATTTTTTATACCGTATAAATGCTGGATAATTGCCTTAGAACCCCCGCTTTGAACTATTTTCTTAATGTGGTCTTTTAATCCTTGTAACCGGCTAAACTCATCCCAGGTATAAGCTTTATCTAAAAAAGCAATCTTATCTTTGCCCCCGGTTTTGGCTTTCTCCTCCAAAAGCTCTCGCGCCTCTTCCGCAACTTTAAAAAGAGGGTGCTTAAAGTTTGGAGCAAGCTTGATGGCCGCTGAAAAAGTAAGGTCATAGTTGCCTGCACAGTAAAGGGTAAACTGCCGCCTTAATTTCAAGGCCACCTTGGGCAGTACCGACCAACTGCCCACAACAAAGAAATCATCTCCCCCGGCATAAACGGTATAAACTTTATCCCCGAATTCCTTTAGCAAATCGTTAAAGTATACGCCAAAAAATTCACCCATCGCCCGGGATAGAGCTGCTATCGAGGTAATGGTTATCTTATCCGCAAATCCCTCCCGGAACAATTTCCCCAGGTTATCCACGTCTCCCCGGAGTACTCCCCAGGTCTCTATTCCTTCACTCTTTTTAGCTAAAGCCTCAAACTCCTGAGCAGTAGTTTTCGGGGCAAAGTAAAAACCCTGACAATTCTTAACTACAAAATCATAACTATTTAAAAGTAAATTAAAGCAGTTCCGCTCAGGTTTATCAGAAAATCTAACCTGACGTCCAAGGGCCAGAAAAAGTTCATTTACATTGCTTATTTCGTTTTTACTGCTTTTTTCAACTACTCTTTTCTCCTGTAAAATCTCAGCTTTAGGAAGTTCAGCTCCCATTTCCACAATACTCTGACAGAAAGAACAAAGACCTGTTTCTCCAGTTGCTTCCCTGCCACAAATGGGGCAAATATTATCCGGAGTAGCGAAAGGACCAAATATTAGCTCCGGTGTCTCTTTTATTAGACTTAAAAACGGTTTCATTTTTTCCCTGTTTAATTCCTGCCCCAATTCTTCCCAGCGTTTGGTAATATTCCCTTCAGCCAGGTCGTTTATCGTAAGCGGAATACTTCCCAGGATAAACTTAAGTTTACCGTTAAAAGCCTGATAAATTATTTTCTCTACTCGCCCTTTTAATTCCTGAAGTTTTTCTAAATCAGAATAAGGAAGGAGTAATGTAAAGCGGCCCCCGCCAATCAGAAGGATGCTTGATTCTAATAGGCCTAACTCTTCAACCAGATAGAGAGCTACCAGCCGGTTTAAATAGCCTACTAAAAAAGAACGGCCCCTGAGGTTTTTAGCTGCATTATCCATGGGAATATCATACAAAAAGTCCTGAATCCCGGCGATATCGCCCCCTACCAGTAAAAAGTAGGGCTTTTGCAATTCGGGAGCCTGATAATTTTTATTTTTCAAATGCCGGTGGATTTTTTGCAAAGTCGGTTCTGGTATATCTTCCTTATATAGAGCAGCAGCAATAGCAGCAGTAGTTCGAGCATGGTCATAAAGAGAGATGGTGGCGCGGGAATTGTCGGCAGACGAGGGGATAAGAGTAAGGTATTTTTGCAGTAAATAGAGGATTGAAGCAAGGTTGTCTTTATGCTTTGACAACTCCTGGATAAATCCTTCCCAAAGCTTCTGGTAGCCCCGACCATTGAGAACCGCTTCGTTTTTATTAGCTACCGGGTAAGGAGGTGAATCGGGGTCGTAAAGTTTTAAGGGAACATACTTTTCCTGGTCACTACCCTTTGTCAACTTTAACCACGAAAACAGGGAAATTAAAGGTTTGCTGGCTACATTGCCTCCTGACTGTTTGTCTTCACTTTCCCCGGCGGATAGTTTATCGGCAATAGCAATAATATATTCTTCTCGAGTCGTAGGCTGATGGTAATTGGCCACTAAAGAAACAAAGAGCTCATCGTTATAATGCTGGTTAATAAAGATACGCGATAGTTCTTCATTTTTTAACTTCTGATTCTCTGCCCGCTGCCAGAACTTCCCTATATCATGCAAAAGCCCCGCCCAGTAGATATTTTCAATCATTTTCCCCCTCCTTTCGTTAAATTTAGGAATTTTGCTACATTTTTATAATTCTTTATAAAATTTGTTTTTCCTTTTTTTTGGCCCGGCCACTAGCCAAAATATTGCTTATCTCGTTTTTTCCATCCACCGGAATTCCCTTTAAATTATTCATCATCCTTATTGGAAAAAATTTTTTATGTTAATTTTAACAAAGATAAGTCGGAAAAATTTTTTCCAAAAATAAAAACGACCCGAAGGCAACACTGCCTCCGGGCAACTTCCTTTTTAAATCCTTTGATTAAAACGTTCCAAAGCAGGTCGTTCTCCTCGGCCATATTTCAATCCCAGATTGGTTCGATTAAGACTTTGTATTTTTTCCTTACTTGTATATTCGCTTTTTAGGCATAAGATATATTAAGCATGCATTCATGATAGTTCTTTATATCATAGTCACTTTCACTAAAATTGATCCATGGCTTATTAGAAACCTTTTCTGCCATTTGATACTTACCTCCCATAAAAAGGCATAAAAATACCACCTCAACCTGTTCGGCTGGGTGGTTGGTAAGTGGAAAATCACTTTGATTCTTGTCGCCAAGTCTTTAATTGACATTCCGTCAATTTTGTAGTTATTTAAAAATTCCTCAATGGTGTCATACTCTTCCTCAGTTTCCGGTTTGTTATACTCACAAATATAGATTTTATCATAATACAAAAGCGAATAATGCTTGCCATTATACCATTATATTCAAACTCTATTTCACCAACCGCTTTTAAGTCATCAATAAACTCTTTTAGCGAAAAATAAGTATCATACATCTTTCTCCTCACTCCAAATATCTCTAATTTTTTCTTTTTCCGGTTCTGTAAATGCCTAAATTTTCGTTGTCTTTCACCATTTAACCAATCGTGTGCATGAGGAACAATTGGATGAGCCTTTGGGTGCCCATGGTCTGTTAAATCAATTGTTATTTAGCAAATTATCTTCTCCAATGCTCCCAGAAATTTTTCAAAATAAAACAGCGGCTTAACCTTTTTAGACCACAAATATTTTGCTATAATTTTTGCAAAATATTTGGGGTGATTTATTTTGATGATTTTTTATGATTTTGGCTTATCTGTCCGGGAATATGCCCGTCGGGGCAAAAAGAATGATTTTCCCGAGGTTGACATTTGCCCGCATTGTAAAGGGCATATTAGGCTGTTACGGCATGGGTTTTATTTTAGATACGCCATTACTAATAATAACGATTTTTCCATCCCTATTTGCCGTTTAAGATGTCCTTCCTGTGGTAAAACCGTCTCAATAATCCCTTCTTTCTTACTTCCGTATTTTCAGCATTCTGTAGCTACTATTTTGATAAAACTTA
>NZ_BDJK01000011.1:20141-103110 GCF_001950255.1 Carboxydothermus pertinax | reverse complement strand
GACGGTTAAGCCTTTTCCCGAAAATTTTAGGTTTGCTAAATTTACGGCAAAATTATTTTCTACAAACTATATTAACAGATAAGGGACGGTTCTATCAAAGGGCATTTACGACAATTAATTAGGAATAACTCGCTGTAAGAACCGTCCCATGGGGAGGTATTTTAATGGAGGTTTTGGAGCTGGCGCTGCAGGAGATTTTAGCCCGAAAAGCAACCGGGGAAGTGTGTTTCACCCGGGGAGAAGAGTTGTCAATAGAGGTTCGGGAAGGAAAGGTAGAAACGGTAAAGCAGGCGGTGGAAGAGGGAATAGGGGTTCGAGTTTTTGTTGATGGCCGATTGGGCTTTGCCTATACCACCCAGAAAACTCCGGAAAAAGTGGTGGAAACGGTGCAGAAAGCGGTGGCGGCAGCAAAACTAACCGATCCGGACCCTTTTTACGTGCTTGCCGGTAATTTTACCTTTGAGCCGTTGGAATTATCCGACCCCAACATTACCAATACTCCTTTAGAAGAAAAAGTAACCTTAGCTCTTACTATGGAGCGGGAAGCGCTAAATTTCAGCCCCCAAATAAAGGGTGTAGAAACCGCTGCTTACGACGACTACCATTACCAACTGTACTTAGCCAATACCAAAGGATTTTGGGGGAGTTTTTCGGGAAATTATGCTTCCAGTTATATATATTTAGCCTCGGAAGATGAGGCCGGCTCGGAGACAGCTTTTGCCTATAAAGTAACCCGCAAGTTTAAGGAAATAGATCCGGTGGCATTAGGCCGAGAGGCAGCTGAAAAAGCAGTGGCTAAACTGGGGGCGGGAAAGATACCCTCCGGCCGGTACCAGGCTCTGCTGGATCCGTATGTGGCCATAAATCTCTTGGGAGTACTGAAGGCATCGTTTTTAGCGGAAAACGTGCAAAAAGGAAAAAGCCTTTTAAAGGGAAAGTTAGGGGAGAAGTTGTTTAGTCCTGCTTTTAGTCTTATTGATGACGGTACGCTAAAAGCTGGTCTGGCTACTGCTCCTTTTGACGGGGAAGGGGTACCTACCCAGAAAACAATTCTGGTCGAAAACGGCACTGTCAAAAGCTACCTTTATAATCTCTACACCGCAACCAAAGATGGAGTGAGGTCTACCGGCAATGCCGTTCGTTCTTCCTTTAAAGCTTTACCGGAGCTTGGGACTACAAATTTTTACATTCCTAAAGGTGGATTTAACCGGGAAAGCTTATTTAAACAAACAAGCCGAGGGGTTTTTATTACCGAGGTCTTGGGGATGCATACGGCCAATCCTGTTTCAGGAGATTTTTCCGTAGGAGCTTCCGGCTTTTTAGTAGAAAACGGCGAAATTACCCGTCCGGTTAGAGGTATTACCATTGCCGGAAATATAAAAGAGCTTTTTCAAAAGCTTGTGGCTGCAGGTGATGATTTACGTTTTTATGGGGCAAAAGGCAGCCCAACTCTTTTAATTGAAGAAGTGGCGGTAAGTGGCAGTTAAGAGGGGGGCAAGGCCCCTCTTTTATTATTTAATACAATAAAATTATAAATTTATGAGTCAAATTCAGTTAAAAATTAGTTTTTACTAAGATGGATAGAAAACATGTGACAATTCCAACTTGCCAAAAACTTGCAAATTATGCGAAAAAATTATAAAATAATTAAAAAGTAAAAAAGAGGTTATTTTATGGAGGAAAAAAGTGGAAAATTATTAATTGATCCGAAAACCCGCTTTTACTGTCCCCGTAGCGCAAAAATAGTTTTTTGCTTAAATATTGTTTTTACCATTATTGCCTTTATCTGGCGTCCAGCGCTTTTAGGGGATGAACTACCTCTATGGGTTTTTTTGTTAATTCCTATGTTTTTATTACCGCTCTATTTTGGTTGGCGTGGAGTTTGGTGGTTTTTATTTAATCTTTTTATTGTATACGGTACCGCTTATGGCTTGGGATATTTAGGGGTTAAGTTTCATGCTCTTTTAGAAATGTTTTTCTTAATTTCCGGTGCTTTTACCTACCATTTTTACCTTGAAAGATACAGGCAAAATTATCTGTATTTCTTTAACACTTTAGCCAAATCCCCCAATGTGGTGGTAATTTTTGACGATAAGGGAAATATCCTTTATTTAAACGAAAAAGCCTGGGAAGTAATTGGACCGGAAGCGGAAAAGTACCTTAATAAAAATTTTTATACCCTGCCCCAGGCAGTTTTAGTTCGACTAGAGGCGGTAAGAAAAGCCCTGGCTACCGGTGCTCCGGTAATGGATGAAACGGTTAAAATTAAGTTAAATGGCAAAAACTATTCTTTTTTAGTGGATGTCCAATTTTATGACCTGCCGGGCAAAGGACGAGAGCTATTTTTAATTGCTCGCGACATTACAAGAATGACCGAGCTGGAAGATAAGTTAAGAGCAACGGTTGCCGAACTGGAAGGGATGGTGGTTAAAGACCCGCTTACAAAATTATATAACTATAGTTATCTCATGGAGCAGTTAGAGACTTCCATAAAGTTTGCTGAAAAGTATGAAAATAAGGTTTCTTTAATTATCCTCGATTTGGATGAATTTGCCCGGTATAATGATGCTTTTGGCATTAAAGCTGGAGATGAGTTGCTTTGTACAATTGCCGAGAAATTAAATGCTTTAAAACCGCCCTCCTCCTTTTTAGCAAGACTAGGAGGCGATGAGTTTGCTTTTTTAGTTCCGGGCTACAATTTTGAAGAAGCTTTTATCTTTGCGGAAAAAGTGCAAAAGCTTTTAAGTGAAACGGATTTTCCAGGGAAGGAAGTATTTCCAAGAGGAGTGATTTCCGCTTCCATTGGGATTGTGCTTTATCCAGACAATGGCACAACAGCGGAAGAGCTTATGAGCAGGGCCAAAGACGCTTTATATCAGGCAAAACAGTACGGAAAAAATAACGCGAAAATTTATTTTTCGATTTTAGAAGAGCTTTCCCGCAAAGGTAACATAGTCAAGGAAGAAATTATTGTGTCTTTAAAAACCATAATTTCGATTATTAATTCCCGGGATAAATATACCTACGGTCATACCGAGCGGGTAGCCGAATATGCCGAGATGTTAGCTTTAGAACTGGGCCTTTCTCAGGAAATGGTAGAGGAGATCAAGCTGGGAGCTTTCTTCCATGACCTTGGAAAGCTAGAAATTCCCCGGGAAGTATTGAGGAAAAAGACTCCTTTAACCGAGGAAGAGTGGCAACTCTTAAAACAGCATCCGGTTTTTGGGGTAGAGCTAATCCAGCCATTAAAAATTTATGATAAATATTTACCATACATTTTGCATCATCATGAACGTTATGATGGAAAAGGTTATCCTGCGGGATTAAAGGGAGAAGAGATTCCTTTAGGGGTAAGAATTTTAACCCTGGCCGATTCCTTTGATGCGATGACCACCGACAGACCATATAAAAAGGGTAAAACTTTATTAGAAGCAGTTGAAGAATTGCGGCGCTGTGCTGGTACTCAGTTTGACCCGGAACTTACCGAAGTATTTATCAAATATTTAAAGCGTGAACGTTTAGACAATAATGCCCGGCAAATAAACTAAGCGGGCTTTTTTTTTATTTAAAATTATGGTACAATTTTCAAGGATTGGGGTGGCAAAATGAAAATACTAGTGTTAAATGGGCCAAATCTAAATCTTTTAGGAGTACGGGAGCCGGAGATATACGGGAGTCAAAGTCTTCTAGAAATTAAAAAGCTTTTAGAAGCTTTAGCAATAAGCCTTGGAGCCGAAATTATTTTTTATCAAAAAAATGGTGAAGGGGAACTTATTGACCTCATTCACCGGTATTTTCAGGAAGTGGACGGAATTTTAATAAATCCAGGGGCTTATACTCACTACAGCATTGCGTTACGAGATGCCCTTTTAGCGGTAAAAATACCGGCCGTTGAAGTTCACCTTTCAAACCTTTACTGCCGGGAAGAATTCCGACAGAAGTCGGTGACTGCTGGTGCTTGTATTGGCTACGTTGCTGGTTTTGGGGTGGATAGTTATAGGCTTGGGCTTATAGCTTTAGTGGATTACATAAAAAGGCGGGAGAAAAATGAAGAGAATTGAGAAACTTAAAAAACGGCTTTTGCAGGAAAACGTTGCTTCTTATTTAATAACCAAAAGGGAAAATGTTCGGTATCTTTCTGGATTTACCGGAAGTTCCGGCGCAGTCTTAATTACCCCGGAGAAAAATTACTTTATTACCGATTTTCGTTACGTTGAACAGGCGCAAAAGCAGTGTCCGGGGTTTATTATCGAAAAGCATGAAGATACAATTTTTACCCATGCGGCTTTGCTTGTAAAAAACCATGGAATTAATACCTTACATTTTGAAGGAGATGCCCTTACTTTTAGAGAGTACCGGGAACTTAGCGAAAAAGCCGACGGGATAGAGTTGCAAAACCTTTCTGAAGTGGTTGATGAACTGCGAGAAGTTAAAGACAAAGACGAAGTGGAACTTATTAAAAAAGCTTGTAGTATTGCCGATGACGCCTTTTCCCATCTTTTAAAGAGAATAACTTCTGGCATGACTGAAAAAGAACTGGCCTGGGAACTGGAAAAGTATATGCGGGAAGCTGGAGCAGAAGACCTGGCTTTTGATACTATTGTGGCTTCCGGTGAGAGAGGAGCATTGCCCCATGGGGTTGCGACTTCTAAAAAGATTACCCCGGGAGAAATGATAACCTTAGACTTTGGCGCAAAATTCCAGGGGTATCACTCGGATATAACGAGAACAATCGCCCTAGGCGAACCGCCAGCGAAAATGTTAGAGATATACGAGATAGTGTTAGAGGCTCAGGAAGCTGCTTTAAATGCGCTAAAACCCGGGGCTTTTGCGGTGGATGTGGACCGGGTGGCTCGGGATATTATTGCTAAAGCGGGCTATGCCGAGTATTTTGGCCATGGTCTAGGTCACGGGGTAGGACTTAATATCCATGAAGGTCCGAGGCTTTCACCAAAAGGAAAAGCCGTATTGCAACCGGGGATGGTGGTTACCGTAGAACCGGGGATATATTTGCCAGGGATAGGTGGGGTGCGGATTGAAGATACGGTGCTGGTAACCGAGAACGGTTTTGAGGTCTTAACCCACTCACCTAAAAGTTTAATTGTGTTATAAAATTAACTTATTATTTATTATAAACAAAGATTCAAGGAGGTTTTACGATGATTTCCACCAACGATTTTCGTACCGGGCTTACCATTGAATTAGACGGTGACGTCTACCAGGTAATAGAATTCCAGCACGTCAAGCCCGGCAAGGGAAGTCCCTTTGTAAGGTCAAAACTTAGAAATTTAATTACCGGTGCTGTGGTAGAAAAAACTTTCAACGCCGGGGAAAAAGTACCCAAAGCCCATGTAGACCGCCGGGAAGTTCAGTATCTTTATAACGACGGAGATAACTTCTACTGCATGGACATGGAAACTTACGACCAGTTTCCCCTTACCCGGGAGCAATTCGGGGATGCTATAAATTATGTTAAAGAAAATACCAACCTTTGGGTATTGTTCTTTAAAGATAAGGTTATTGGAGTTGAGCTCCCCAATTTTGTGGAATTAAAAGTAGTAGATACCCCACCGGGAATTAAGGGTGACACTGCTTCCGGCGGCAGCAAACCGGCCACCTTAGAAACCGGTTATGTAGTCCAAGTACCATTTTTCGTGGAAGTAGGCGATGTTCTGCAAATTGATACCCGCTCAGGCCAGTATATCAAACGGGTCTAAAAGCGCACTACGGTGCGCTTTTTTAATACCACAAATAAATCGAAGAACCGGTTTTAACTTAGGCGTTTGGTACGCATATAAAATTAATTCCTCCGGGAATACTAAAAAAGAAATTATTTTCCGGGAGGGATTTTAATGGATGATATTATTGGTAGAGTAAGTTATCTTCAGGGGCTTGCGGAGGGAATAAATCTAAAAGAAAAAGGGAAAGAAGGGGAAATAATTGCCGAATTAATTGACTTATTAGCTGATTTAACGGAAGAAGTAAGAATCTTGCGTACTGACCAGGAACGGTTGGAAGAGTATGTGGAAACAGTGGATGATGATTTATACGAGTTAGAGGATGCAGTATATGACGACGAGGACGATGAGTTTACCTACGTAACCTGTCCGGAATGCGGGGAAAAAGTTTATTTTGAACGGGAAGTATTAGAAGCGGACGACAATTATGAAATCACCTGTCCCAACTGTGGGGCCCTGGTGCTGGTAAGTGAGTTTATTGAAAACCACGAAAGCAAAGAACAGCCCCATTATGATGATGTAATTTAAGGCGGGAGAAGTCCCGCCTTAAAAATTTACCTGGGGTTTATATCCTGTTTTTAAAATCCAGAACTCTTTTTCAAGTTCCTGAAGCCGGTGGGCTAAAAAATCGGTTTTTAAGGAATACGCCCGGGCGAACTCAGCAAATTTTTCCTGGTATTCAAGAATTTTCAGCTGTTTTGCGGCAATACCAGCTACTTCTTTAAAAAGCTCTGGCATTTTTTCTGTTAGGTAAAGTACATTTTTTTCAATAATTTTCTGGTTTTCCTCTAAAGAACTAACCCTTTTTTCTAGTGTGTCAAAGCGGTTTTCTAAGGTTTCTACTCTGACTTTTAAATCTTTAACTTCCCCCTCTAAATGTTCAAGCCGGTTTTCAACCCTGTCTAACCTTTCTTCAACTCTATCCAACCTCTCTTCTACTCTATCTAACCTCTCTTCTACTCTTTCAAGTCTCTCTTCAACTTTTTTCAAACGCTGGTCCAGATTTGTAACTTTATTGTTTAAGTCAAAAAGGTTCTGGTCTATTTTTTGTAGCTGTACGTTTATGCTGCTCAGCGCAGCTAAAACTTCTTGCATAAATTGGGTTTCTCCCATAAAAATCCCCCTCAAGTTTTCTTACCTAAATTATATAGCATAAAAAGAGAACTTGTCTAATATTTTATATACAAAAAAAGGAAGGAGGAGCAGGATGCGGGAAGTTTTAGAAATTTTGACGCCAGGTCTTCGGCAAATATTAGAAGGCGTGCAGGAACTACCGCTGGAGGAGATCCGACTTCGGAAAAACCGGCCTATTTCCCTGGTTTTTAGCGATGAAGAAGTTTTTTTAAATGACCGGGGTCAGTATACCTTAGACCAGGAGGAAGGAATTGGTTTAAATGAGGACGATTTTCAAATTATTTTTCAATTAATTACCGGTTCGTCTTATTATGCCTTGGAAGAAGAGCTTAGGCAGGGGTACATAACCATCAAAGGAGGCCACCGGATTGGTTTTACCGGGCAGGTGGTACTGGAGAGAGGAGAAATAAGGCATATAAAAAATGTTAGCAGCATAAATATCCGTATTGCCCGGGAAATTAAGGGGGCGGCGGAGAAAATCGTTTCCTTTTTAATTGACAAAAACGGCGAACCGGTAAATACCTTAATTCTTTCCCCTCCTCGGAGTGGTAAAACCACTATTCTGCGGGATTTAGCCCGAATTTTTGCGACTGGCAGTCCCGAGCTGGGGGTAAAAGGCATACCTGTAGGAATTGTGGACGAGCGCTCAGAAATTGCAGCCTGCTTTAAAGGTGTCCCCCAGCTGGATGTGGGGTTAAGAGCGGATGTTTTAGACGGCTGTCCGAAAGCCCAGGGGATGATAATTTTACTCCGGTCGATGGCCCCGAAATTAATTGTTACCGATGAGATTGGCAGAGAAGAAGATATCGGGGCTTTAGTGGAAGCATCCAATGCGGGGGTTTCGGTATTTGCAACCGCTCATGCCAAAGATTATGACGACTTAAAGAAAAGACCCCGTTTTTCACCCTTTATAAAGATGGGAATTTTTGAAAGGTATGTAATATTAAGCCGCAATCACGGACCGGGGACTATTGAAGCGGTTTTAGATTCCCAGGGAAAGGCAGTATCCGGGAGGTGCTGAGATGTATTTAAAACTTTTAGGTGCCTGCCTTACTCTTACCGGCACCGGGGCTTTAGGGTTTTACTTAGGAAACCGCTACTTAAAGCGGGTTAAAGACCTAGAAAAATTAATAACTCTTCTTCAGCAATTTAAAACGGAGATGCATTACCGGGCTACTCCGCTGCCGGAAATTTTAAACTTAATTGCAAAGAGCGATGATCATGCGGTATCCCAATTATTTAAAATAAAAGATCCAAGTTTACCGGTAAATGCTGCCCTAAAGAAAGCTTTTCTAGAAGGCTTTACCAAAACAGCTTTACTTACCCGGGAGCAGGAGGTACTCCTGACCTTTGCCGAAAGGGTTGGGACTTCTGATTTAAAGGATCAGGAGAATCTTTTAAACTACACCGTTGAACAGCTAAAACTTATCTTAGCTGAAAGCCAGGAAGAAGCAGATAAAAACGTTAAACTTTTAAATTATCTGGGAATTTTAACCGGAGCTTTGCTGGTTCTGCTGTTTTTTTAGAGGAGGGTTAAAATGGCGAGTATTGAGATTATTTTTAAAATTGCCGGAGTGGGCATCTTAACGGCAGTTATTCATACGGTGCTAAAACATGCGGGAAAAGAAGAACAGGCGTACATGGCAACCCTGGCTGGAGTGTCAATAGTTCTCTTTTGGGTAATTCAAATTTTAGCTGAACTGTTCTCGGAAATTAAAACCGTATTTAAACTGTTTTAGGAGGATTTTATGGAAATTGGAACTATTGTAGGCCTTGGCCTTATTGCTACTACCCTTGCTTTAGTGGTGAAAAGAGAACGACCGGAAATTGCAGTTCTTTTAAGCGTTGCTACTGGCGTTGTAGTATTTTTGCTTTTGATGGATAAGATTGCTGCGGTGGTAGAGGTTTTTACCGGGCTTGGGGAAAGAGCGGGGCTAAACAGCCTATATCTGGGAATTATCTTTAAAATAATAGGGATTTCCTACCTTGCGGAATTTGGAGCTCAAATTTGCCGGGATGCGGGGGAGGGGGCAATTGCGCAAAAGATTGAACTTGCAGCGAAAATTATGGTTATAATCTTAGCTATACCAATATTAATGGCGGTTTTAGAAACTCTACTTAAACTTTTACCCGAATAGGATGAAAGCTATGAAAAAAATTAACTTAATTATTTTCACCCTGCTATTTCTTTCTTTAAGTAAAATACCAGTGTTAGCTCAAGAAATTAATCTTCCGGACGAGGCTTTAAAAATATTAAATTCGGCAGAAGGAGAACTTCAGAAAGTGGCTCCACAAGTAGACTTAAAAAAAGAAGTGCTGGCCCTTTTTCGAGGGGAGAAAAAAATATCCCCAAAAGATCTTCTTCTGAATCTAGAGAAAGTAATATTCCAGGAATTACGGGTAAATCTAAAACTTCTCTTAAAGCTTTTTATTTTGGCCATAATTCTCTCTCTTTTAAGGCAGTTAGAGAACAGCTTTTCTTCGGGAAGTATCGCTCAAATTTCTAAAGCTGCTTGTTATCTAGCTTTCATGCTATTAGCTTTGCAAAGTTTTACCGTGGCGGTAAAGGTAGGGCGGGAAGCGGTAGAAGATATGGTAGGGGTAGCTTTAGCTTTATTACCTGCAAGTTTAGGGTTAGTTGCGGCTGCTGGGGCTGTGACTACTTCTTCGCTCCTTTCCCCAACCTTGCTTGGGTTAATAGGTGTAATGGGTAGTATTATTCAAAACTTTATCTTTCCCCTTCTTTATTTAAGTATTTTGCTGGAAATTACAACCGGTATAAGCGACCGCTTTTCTTTAGATAAACTTATAAAATTTGCCCAGCAGTTAAGCATGGGCCTGGTGGGGTTAATGTTAAGCCTTCTCCTAGGAGTAGGAACCTTGGAAACAATCGCAGGGGGAGTTGCCGATACTTTTGTACTAAAAACGGCAAGGTTTGCTACCGGCACTTTCATCCCCGTGGTGGGGAAGGTCTTAACCGATGCGATAGAGGCAGTGGCGGGAACGGTTTATCTCTTAAAAAATGCTTTAAATGCAGTGGGTATCGTCGTTTTATTTGGGGTGGTAACGGCTCCGGCAATTAAAGTTTTAGCTTTAGGCATAGCGTACAAGTTTGCTGGAGCGGTACTGGAGCCACTGGGGGAGGATAATTATGTTAAAACTTTAACGGGAATGGGTAACGCCCTTCTTTTAATTTTTGGCGTTCTGGCTATTTTAAGCTTATTTTTATTTTTCTTGTTTGCAGTTTTAATCTTTGCCGGCAAACCCGTTTAGGGGTGAGGAAATGGAAACGGTGCTAAAACTTGTACGGGAAATAATTTTTTTGCTGCTTTTGTTTACTTTTTTAGAATTATTACTGCCTTTAGGGCAAATAAAAAATTTTACCCGGGCGGTCATTGGGCTTTTAATTCTTTTAGCAATTATTAATCCGTTGTTTGAGGTACTAAACACCAATTGGGAATTAAAGGTGTTTCTACCCCAAGAAGAAGCAGTGCCGGTAATTCGCCCGGGGGAACTTTATCAAAGGGCTAAGGATGAGGCGGAAAAAGGCCTGGAAGCCCAAATCAAGGCTTTATTAAATTTAAGCAGCGGGAAAGTGGAAAAAGTCCAGGTTAAGTTTGGGGATAATCGGGTTGAAAAAGTAACGGTTTTAATAAAGGGGCCTTTCAATGCCGGAGAAAAAGAACGCTACCGGGAAGTGTTAAAAGCTTTTTTTGGTATTGAAAATATTGACTTTAGAGTAACGGGGGTGGGGCAATGAATTTTTGGGAATTTTTTAAAGGGATGGAACGGGAGAAACTTATTTTTTTTCTTTGTTTAGCGGTAATTGGGCTTGTATTTCTAGCCTGGGGCGACACTAGAGATACCAAAACCAAGGCTAATCCGGCAGAACCTTTGCCCAAGGAAGTATTTGAATCGGAGATAAGCCGGCAGGAAAAAGAAATTTCCCAAAGACTCGAGGAAATTTTGGGAAAAATTGACGGAGTAGGGGAGGTTTCAGTGGAGGTTAAACTATTAAGAAGTTCGGCAAAAGAATATGCCCAAAACCGCAATGCCGGGCAAAAAACTACTCAAGAATCGGAGAAATCAGGAATAAACAGGAATATCAGTGAAAATACGGACCAAAAAGAAGTAGTGTTAATAAAAGATGGTCAGGGGCAAGAAAGCCCAGTACTATTAACCGAAGAGACTCCGGTAGTGGGAGGTGTAGTGGTGGTAGCAGAAGGGGCTAGAAATCCGGAAATAAAAGAAGAGATTGTCAATGCGGTGTCCGGAGCTTTAGCCCTGCCACCGCATAAAATTGAAGTACTGGAAGGAGGGAGTGGGGGTGTACGTAATTAAAAAAGAATGGTTAGTAACTTTGGGTGTAATTTTAGCAGTAACTTTAGCGGTTTTTTTTATCTTTAATCGGCCGGAACAGAAATATACAACTACTTTAAAGCCGGTAAACGTTACTGATAACACCTTAAATACGGCAAAAAGCCTTGGGGAATTTCGGTTAATGCGGGAAAAAAACCGTTCCTACTTAATTGAAAGTTTAAAAGAAATAGGGACAAATCGGAAAGAAGCAGAGGTAAGGATTTTAAAAATCCTGGATTTTAAAGAAAAAGAAAACTTTTTAGAGGAAACTTTAAAAGCTCGCTATGATACCGATGTGGTAGCTTACCTGCAGGATAACCAGGCGGTAGTGATCTTGAAAAAACCTGAAGATGATAAAATCCGGCTAGAGGTTAGGGAATTTGTGGCCCAAAACTTAAGCTATCCGGTAAATAAAGTGCTGGTTATATTTAAATAAGTATACTTGTATACTTATCCATAAAGAGTTTCGCGAATTTAGAAGTTTTAATATAATAGCTTTGGTAAAAGGGATAATAAGAGGTGACAAAACCTCTTTTTTTTATATTACTGGGGGGAGAGAGATGAAGAGAAAGGTAAAAATTACAGATACTACTTTAAGGGATGGCCATCAAAGCCTCTGGGCTACCCGGATGAGAACTGAACATATGCTCCCCATTTTAGAAAAGCTTGACCGGGTGGGTTATCATTCCCTGGAAGTTTGGGGTGGGGCTACTTTTGATGTTTGCCTTAGGTACTTAAAAGAAGACCCCTGGGAAAGATTAAGGGCCATTAAAAAAATTGTTAAAAATACCCCGCTGCAAATGCTTTTAAGAGGACAATCGCTGGTAGGCTATCAACATTATCCCGATGATGTGGTTGAGCGTTTTGTTTTTAAAGCTGTAGACAATGGTATAGATATCATTAGAATTTTTGATGCTCTAAACGATATTCGCAATATGGAAGTACCAATGAAAGCTGCTAAAGCTTCCGGAGCTCATGTCCAGGCCGCAGTAGTTTATACCATAAGTCCCGTTCATACTTTGGAGCATTATCTTGAAACCGCTAAACGCCTGGTGGAGATGGGAGCCGATTCTATCTGTATAAAGGATATGGCCGGGCTTTGTACTCCATATCATGCTTATGAACTGGTGGCAGTTTTAAAAAAAGAAGTAGGGGTTCCCCTGCAGTTTCACAGCCATTATATTGGAGGCTTAGCGGTAGGAGCCTACTTAAAAGCAATTGAAGCGGGGGTAGATGTGGTGGATACTGCCAGTGTCCCCCTAGCCTTTGGTGCTTCCCAGCCACCGGTGGAAACGGTGGTTAGAGCTCTGGCTGATACTCCCTATGATACTGAATTAAATATCCATGAACTTTTTGAAATAGCCCGCTATTTCGAAGATTTAAGAAAACGACTGGGCTATGAACGGGGGGTTACCCGCATTTCTGATATGCGGGTCTTTGAGCATCAGGTTCCCGGCGGGATGATTACTAATTTAATAAGCCAGTTAGAGGAACAAAAAGCTTTACATCGGCTGGAAGAAGTGTTAGAAGAGATTCCCCGGGTTAGAGCTGAACTGGGCTATCCCCCTTTGGTTACTCCTACCAGTCAAATTGTGGGCACCCAGGCAGTGTTAAATGTTTTAACCGGACAAAGGTATAAATTAATACCGGGAGAAGTACGTTCGTATGTACAGGGTTTATACGGTAGACCACCAGCTCCTATTGATCCTGATATTCAGGCCCTGATTCTTGGGGATTTAAAACCGGTAGAGTGCCGTCCAGCGGACTTACTAGAGCCAAAAATGGAAAAAATAAAGGAAGAGATTAAAAATCTAGCTCGGTCGGAAGAAGACCTGTTGTCTTATGCCCTGTTTCCTCAAATTGCCCGCAAGTTTTTTGAAGAGCGGGAGCAGGGAAAATTAACTCCGGTGGTGAATAATAATGAAGGGACAAATAAGCTTGACAAAGAACTGCGGAAGGAGGAGCAAAATTTGAATTTAAAGGAAATTAGGGATTTAATCCTACTGTTAAATGAAACTAATATTGCTGAACTTATAATTGAAAGTGAAGGTACCAAGATTGCCATAAAAAAAGGACAAACGCTAACGGATGGTATAACCCCTGCACCTGTTGTGATGCCGGAAAATAAAGTTGTTCCTGAAAAAGCAGAAGAAAAATCCATGGAAAATTTCTCGGTAATTACCTCGCCAATGGTCGGAACTTTTTACCGGGCTCCAGCTCCTGGCGCTCCTCCCTTTGTCGAAGTGGGGCAGAGAGTAAAGCCTGGTGATGTCCTTTGCATCATTGAGGCAATGAAACTTATGAATGAAATTGAAAGTGAAATTGCCGGAGAAATTGTCGAAATCTTAGTGGAGAACGGTGAGGCGGTAGAATACGGTCAACCACTTTTTAAAGTAAGGGTATAAATGATAATTTACCCAAAAGTTTTAGACTTTTGGGTAATTTTTTAGAAAGGATGATTTGATGTTTAAAAAAGTCCTTGTAGCCAATCGCGGAGAAATTGCTGTTCGAATTATCCGGGCTTTAAAAGAAATGGGAATTTTAACGGTAGCGGTATATTCGGAAGCCGACCGGGAAAGTTTACCCGTAAAACTTGCCGATGAGGCGATTTGTATTGGTCCCAAAGAATCTAACCGTAGCTATTTAAATATACCAGCCATTATAAGCGCTGCTTTAGTAACAGGAGCTGAAGCAATTCATCCAGGCTACGGCTTTTTGGCGGAAAACGCTGCTTTTGCCGAAGCAGTGGAGGCAAGCGGATTAACTTTTATTGGACCACCGCCGCAGGCGATAGAGCTTATGGGCGATAAAGCTACTGCCCGGCAAACGATGATTGAAGCGGGGGTACCGGTGGTACCTGGTTCCAAAAAAGTAATAGATACCGTTGAGGAAGCTATTGCCACTGCCCGGGAAATCGGTTACCCGGTGATGTTAAAAGCTTCCGCCGGGGGTGGCGGTAAAGGAATGCGGATAGCTCAAAATGATGAGGATCTGGCCAAAGCTTTTGTCACGGCCCGCACGGAAGCGCAAAATGCTTTTGGTAATCCCGATGTGTACTTGGAAAAATATGTAGAAGAACCCCGGCACATTGAAATTCAAGTCCTTGGGGATAAATACGGCAATTATGTTTATTTGTTTGAGCGGGACTGCTCAATCCAGCGACGACACCAAAAACTAATTGAAGAAGCTCCTTCGCCTTTTGTGGATCAAGAACTTAGGGAAAAAATGGGGGAAGCGGCTTTAAAAGCCTGCCGAGCAGTTGGTTATTACAGTGCCGGTACGGTGGAGTTTTTAGTAGACCGGGAGAAAAACTTTTATTTTATGGAAATGAACACCAGGATTCAGGTGGAGCATCCGGTGACGGAATTTATTACCGGAGTTGATTTGATAAAAGAGCAAATTAAAATTGCAGCAGGGGAAAAACTATCTTTTACCCAGAAAGATTTAAAAATCCATGGTTGGGCCATTGAATGCCGCATTAATGCTGAAGATCCCGATAAAAATTTCTTGCCAAGTCCTGGCCTTATAACTAATTATCTTCCACCAGGAGGCAATGGGGTGAGGGTCGATAGTTTTATCTATCCCGGTTATAAAGTAGTTCCCTATTACGATTCGCTTATTGCCAAGGTCATAACCTGGGGACAGAACCGGGAAGAAGCCATTGCCAGGATGCAGCGGGCGCTTTTAGAAATGCGTTTAGAAGGGATTAAAACTACTGTTCCTTTTCATTTAAAAGTACTGGAAAATGCCTTTTTCCGTAAAGGGGAAGTTTATACCAATTTTATCCAGAGGAGAATTTTAGCGGAAGAATAATGATTATTGTGGAAAAGTTTACATCTTGTTATAATTAGGAGTAACAAAGGGATTCATTAAAATCCGAGGAGGTTTTCTAAGTGGATGGGAAAAACAATAGTTTAATTAGGGAGGAAGGTACGGAAATCGGGAGTATAAAAATAAGTGACGAAGTAGTAGCGGTTATTGCTGGTTTGGCTGCGTCGGAAATTCCTGGTGTTGCAGGAATGAGTGGTACTTTAGCTGGTATTGCCGAAAAACTTGGAATGAAGTCAATGTCCAAAGGAGTTAAAGTCGAAGTAGGTGAGCGGGAAACTGCCATAGACTTATTTATTGTGGTAGAATATGGCGTACGGATTCCTGATGTAGCCAGTGAGGTACAACATGCAGTAAAAAAAGCCGTGGAAAGCATGACAGGACTTACTGTGGTGGAAGTTAATGTTCATGTCCAGGGCGTTCAGTCCCCCACTGAGGCTCGGGAAGAGGAAATAAGGGTTAAGTAGAGGCGGGTTAATACCCGCCAATCTTATTGGCAAAGGGGGGTTTAAATGAACTTTGTTGACCGCAGTATTTTATTTCTTTATGGCCTGGTAACGGTTTTTCTTTTGCTTATATTTCTGCTAACGGTTTTGGGTTGGCATTTGCCAATCTACTATTTAAAAAATGTGTTTTTTGATGTTCAGTTCCGGACCGCGCTTTTTGCCTTTTTGCTGCTGCTAATTCTTTTGGGGCTTAAGGTTATTGCCTTAAGCTTAAAAGCACAACGGAAAAGAGACCGGGGTATCTCCTTAGAAGGAGAGCTTGGTCAAATTAATGTTACTTTTGATACAATTTCGGCCTTAATAAAAAGGGTAGCGGGAAAAATCCCTGGGGTAAAAGAAGTCCGGCCGATCTTGGAGGCGTATCCCCAGGGTTTAGGAGTACAAGTTTTGGTACGGGTACTTCCAGATTTAAATATTCCAGAGATTTCAAAGAGGTTACAGGAAGAAATTGATAGTTACATACAGGAGAGTTTGGGGATTAAGCTTTTGAACATTAAAATTAAAGTTGAGGATATAGCCCAGGAAATAAGGCCCAGGGTAGAATAGGAGTGAGGCTTCGATGGATGAGTGGCAAGGGTTCTTTATGAAAAATCGGGGTAAAATATTAGGAATAGTTTTAGGAGGTGGCTTTGGCTTTTTTGCCATTGCTTTTGGCTTTTTTAAAGCATTATTTTTAGCTTTTTGCCTGGGATTAGGCTATTTAATAGGTAAGCGACTGGATGAGGAACAAGACTTTAGCAGTATTTGGGAGAAAATTTTCAAAGAGCGGTAAAAGGGAGGACCATTGTGAATCGGCATACGGCAAGGGAAATGGCATTTAAGGCGTTATTTGGACTGGATTTTACTCCGGAAAAGACGGTTGACACTCTAGAAAGTTTATGGGCCGAGAAAATTGCTGAAGGTCATATACCTCCGGAAAGGTTAGTAGATTTCTCCCGGGAACTGGTGTTAGGGGTTATTGAGAAAAGAGAAAAACTTGATGATATTATTCGTAAGCGGGCGATTGGCTGGGAGTTTAACCGGCTGGCGCGGGTAGATAAGACTATCTTACGCCTGGCCTTGTATGAAATGCTCTACCGACCGGATATCGATATCCCTGTTTCCATTGATGAAGCGGTGGAATTGGCAAAAATATACGGTGAAAAAGAATCGCCTAAATTTATAAATGGTATTTTAGGGTATGTTGCGGAGCATTTAGGGGAGTTTAGGGAGGAAAATTAATGGAGCCAATTTTTTTGGGATTTGATACCAGTAATTACACTACGTCCTTTGCCGCTCTTGATGGTAAGGGGCGTTTAATTTTTGATTTAAGGGAAATTTTGCCAGTGCCGCTAGGAGAAGTTGGTTTAAGACAGCGGGATGTGGTATTTTTGCATCTTCGGCACTTAAACCGGATGGTGAAAGAGGGATTGTCCCAAATTAATCGGAAAGATATCCAGGGGATAGGAGTAGCAATTAAACCACGACCGCTAGAGGAATCGTATATGCCATCCTTTTTAGCGGGCGAAGTAGTTGCCCATACCCTTTCCTTAGCCTTAAAATTACCCTTAACAAAAACATCGCACCAGGAGGGACATTTGGCGGCAGCTTTATGGTCTTTGGATCAGGACTTCGATAAGTTTTTGGCAGTTCATTTTTCCGGTGGTACCAGCGAGGTGGTAAAAGTAGAAAAAAACCAAGCCGGTTATAATATTGAACTTTTAGGAAAAACTCTTGATATCTCGGCGGGCCAGCTGGTAGACCGGATTGGAGTTTTACTGGGTCTACCCTTTCCCGCGGGGAAATCTTTAGAGGAGCTAGCCCAAAGAGCAAAAGGGGAACTTACTGTGCCGACAACGTTTATTAAAGGCAACTGGCACTTTTCCGGAGCAGAAACTTATCTTAAACGAAAGCTTCAAGAAGTCCCACCTTATGAAATTGCTCGGGCGGTGGAAGATGTTATTGCGCGCACGTTATTTAAAATTATAGAGTATTATCACCAGGAAAATCTTCCTGTGGTTTTAATGGGAGGGGTAATGGCTAATAATTACATAAAAAAATCTTTGGAGGAAAGATTAAGAAAAAGAAAAGTAAACGTAGAGCTTTTTTTTGCAAAAGCTTTTTACACAACGGACAATGCGGTTGGTGTTGCGGAAATTTCTCGGATTAGAAGGATTTTTTAGTTTAATGAAGAATATTAGTAAAATTATGAAATAACTATAATATTCATAAAACTCAAAGGAGGTCGGCTTAGTGTATAAGATCCTAAAAAGAGAAGACTTGGCACCATCTATAAAGCTTTTTGATATTGAGGCGCCGATGGTGGCAAGAAAAGCCCAGGCCGGGCAGTTTATCATTTTAAAAATTGATGAAAAAGGCGAAAGGATACCGCTCACAATTGCTGATTTTGACCGGGAAAAGGGACTGGTAACTATAATTTTTCAGGAAGTAGGAAAAACCACTAAACAGCTAGGGCTCCTTGGTGAGGGGGATGCAGTAAGTGACTTTGTAGGACCGCTAGGTATTCCTTCCCATATTGAAAAGTACGGCCGGGTAGTGTGTATTGGCGGTGGAGTTGGTATTGCTCCCATTTATCCTATTACCCGGGCTTTAAAAGAAGCGGGTAATGAAGTTATTGGAATTATTGGAGCTCGTTCCAAAGATTATTTGTTTTGGGAAGAAAAAATGCGGGCGGTTACCGATGAGCTTTTAGTTACTACTGACGATGGTTCCTATGTGCGAAAAGGCTTTGTTACTGATGTTTTAAAAGAAGTAATCGACCGGGGCAAGACCATTAACCTGGTGGTGGCTATTGGACCTCTTCCGATGATGAAAGCGGTAGCTGAGGTTACCCGGCCTTATCAAATAAAAACAATTGTCAGTTTAAACTCGATCATGGTGGACGGAACTGGCATGTGCGGTGCCTGTCGGGTCTCGGTGGGGGGACAAACCAAGTTTGTCTGTGTTGATGGTCCCGATTTTGATGGTCATCTTGTGGATTTTGATGAACAAATGCGGCGGGCGAAAATTTATCAAGATGAAGAAAAGAGAGCCCTCTTAAAGTTTGAAGAGGGATGCGGGAGGTGCTAAAGATGGCATTTGATCGTCCTACCAAAAAGTATCCAATGCCCGAGCAGGATCCGGTAGCCCGAGCGAAAAATTTTGACGAAGTTGCTTTAGGTTATGATCTGGAAACTGCCATAAAAGAAGCCCAACGCTGCCTGGACTGTAAAAAGCCAGCTTGCAAGGAAGGCTGTCCGGTGGAAGTAGATATTCCGGATTTTATAAGGTTTATAAAAGCAGGCGATATCGACAGCGCTATAAATAAAATTAAAGGAAAAAATGCCTTGCCCGCAGTATGCGGTAGGGTTTGCCCGCAAGAAAACCAGTGCGAAGGCCGCTGTGTTTTAGGTAAAAAAGGCGAACCGGTAGGCATTGGACGACTAGAACGATTTGCTGCCGATTATGAACTGGCCAAGGGTACGCAGGAGGTTCAAGTAGCACCGCCTACCGGTAAAAAAGTCGCAGTGGTGGGGTCCGGTCCTGCTGGCCTTACCTGTGCTGCTGATTTGGCCCGTTTGGGGCATAAAGTTACCATCTTTGAAGCTTTACACGTAGCCGGTGGAGTTTTAATGTATGGCATTCCTGAGTTTCGTTTGCCCAAACGGATAGTTCAGCGGGAAATTGAAAACTTAACGAAACTTGGCGTCGAAATCAAAACAAATGCGGTTATAGGAAAAAGCTTAACGGTCGATGAACTTCTGGAAGAAGAAGGCTATGATGCGGTATTTGTGGGCACTGGCGCTGGACTTCCGAATTTTATGGGCATTCCCGGTGAAAACTTAAACGGAGTATACTCGGCTAACGAGTTTTTAACCCGGACCAATTTAATGAAAGCCTATCTCTTCCCGGAATATGATACGCCTATTAAAGTAGGAGAGAAAGTGGCAGTTTTAGGCGCGGGCAATGTGGCTATGGATGCTGCCCGGACGGCATTACGGCTTGGGGCTAAAGAAGTATATATCGTCTACCGGCGGTCTCGAAACGAAATGCCTGCTCGGTTGGAAGAAATTCATCACGCCGAAGAAGAAGGAGTTAAGTTTATGTTGCTGACCAACCCCACCCGCATCATTGGAGATGATAAGGGTTGGGTTAAAGCAATGGAATGCTTAAAATATGAACTGGGTGAACCGGATGAATCGGGGCGCCGTTCCCCTGTTCCCATTCCAGGGTCGGAATTTACCATAGAAGTAGATACGGTGGTTGTAGCTATTGGCCAAAGTCCCAATCCGCTAGTTCCCCGGACCACTAGAGGGTTAGAAGTGGGGCGCAAAGGCAATATTATTGCCGATGAAAACGGGCAAACCACCCGGGAAGGGGTTTGGGCTGGCGGCGATATTGTTACCGGTGCTGCGACAGTTATTAAAGCTATGGGGGCAGGGAAAAAAGCAGCTAAAGCCATTCATGAGTATTTAATGGCAAAATAAGTGCCCTACCAATCCGGCAGCGAAAAAAAGAATTTTTAAAATGCTTAGTTACAATATTTTAAAAGCGGTAAAGAGGTCGGTTAGATAAATGGGTTTATTTATTGTTTCGGTATCAATTTTAACGGACTACATTGCCGAAAAATTTGAGAAAGATGAATTTTTAAACCAGGTAGCAGTAGAAGGGGAGCTTTCCAACTGCAAGTTTTCCCAGGGACATTTGTACTTTACCTTAAAAGACGAAAAGGCAGAGCTAAAGGGCGTCATGTACAAAGGGCGAGCCTCGGCTCTGCCTTTTGTTCCTCAAGATGGACAAAAGGTAGTAGTATTTGGACGAGTTGCAGTATTTAAAAGGCGGGGGTTATACCAGTTATATGCGGAGCACATAGAGCCTTTAGGTCTTGGGGCTCTCTACTTAAAGTTCGAACAAACCAAAGAAAAACTTAAGGAAAAAGGATATTTTGATGAAGGGCGAAAAAAGAGCCTGCCCCGATATCCCGAAAAAATAGGAATTATAACATCAAAAACGGGGGCAGCTATTCGGGATATTTTAACTACCATAAAAAAACGCTGGCCCAAAGCAACTTTATATTTAGTTCCGGTCACTGTTCAAGGGGAAGAAGCGCCCGGGCAGATTATTAAAGCTATCAACTTATTAAACCGACTTAATTTATGTGAGATAATTATTTTAGCAAGAGGTGGCGGAAGTTTTGAGGAATTGTCGGCCTTTAATGAAGAAACCGTTGCTGATGCTATCTATGCTTCAAATATTCCAATTGTTACTGGAATAGGGCATGAAACGGATTTTTCTATTGCCGATATGGTTGCCGACCGGCGGGCACCGACACCAACGGGAGCAGCAGTAGAAGCTACGCCTAATTTACTGGAAATTTGGGGTACGTTAGAAAAACACCGGATTAATATGTTGAAAGCTTTAAGTAATTATTTAAAACAGGAGCAAAAAAACTTGGAACATAACGAAAAAAGATTAATGCGGGCCTTTGAAAAACTTATTACCGATAAAAGCCGGGAAGTGGCGGAAAGTTTTACAAGACTTTTAAAAAGCTTTCAAACTTTCTTTTGGCAAGAAAAAAACCGCTTGAGTTTTTTGCGGGAAAAACTTTTTCTTCTCTCGCCGAAAATCCGCTACCGGCAGCAGCAGGAAAAGCTCTGTGAGTTAAAGGGTAGGCTTATTTTAAAAAGTCAGGAAATATTAAAGAGTAGCCAAAAGGATTTAGAGCAATATAATTTAAGATTAAAAGCAGCTCTAAAAAACGCAGCCTCTCATTATAACTTGGTTATATCTTCTTACGAGGAAAAATTAAAGCTATTGAATCCTTTAAACGTCCTGAATCGGGGATATGCGGCAATTTTTACTCTTGATGGTAAGGTAATTACATCGATTAAGGGATTGCCCGAACTATTTAAAGTTAAATTTTCCGATGGCGAAGCCTTGGCTAAGACCCTGGATAAAAATATAATAAAGGGTGATGAAAACGATGACCTTTGAAGAGGCGATGAATCGATTAAATGAAATTGTGGAGCGTTTGGAACGCGGCAATGTAGGTTTAGAAGAAAGTTTGGCTCTTTTTGAGGAAGGTTTAAAATTACACCGCTTTTGTAGTGATAAGCTCAAAGAGTTAGAGTTAAAATTGGTAGAAGTGCAAGAAGAGGAAACCGGTGAAGTTACGCTGGAGGAAATTGACGAGGACATACCTTTTTAATGGAGGAGCTACATGGATTTTAAAAATCGTCTCAAATATTATCAAAATTTAACGGAAGAGGGGCTACGCCGTTTTTTACCCCCCGAGGATACTTATCCGCCGGTAATTCACCAAGCGATGAATTATAGCTTGCAGGCAGGAGGCAAACGGCTAAGACCGGTCTTGCTTTTAGCAGCTGGAGAATGGAGTGGCCTTATGCCGGAAAAACTACTTCCAGCAGCTGTAGGGGTAGAATGTCTTCATACCTATTCGTTAATTCATGATGACTTACCGGCAATGGATAATGATGATTTTCGACGAGGTAAACCAACCAACCACAAAGTTTTTGGGGAAGCTATTGCCATCTTAGCGGGAGATGCTCTTTTAACCAAAGCTTTTGAGTTAACAGCTAAAACCATGGAATTGGGCATCCCTGCAGAGCGGGTAGTGCGGGCTATTGCCGAGCTTGCAGTAGCTTCCGGCTCCGAAGGACTTATTGCCGGCCAGGTAGTAGATTTAACTTCTAATGAAAAGAAAAAAGATCCAGAAGTGTTACAATACATTCATCTAAATAAAACTGCCAGGCTAATCCGTTACAGCTTAATAGCCGGAGGAATCCTTGCCGGAGCTTTAGAAGAGGAAATTGAGGCTTTAGATAATTATGGGCGGCACCTTGGCCTTGCTTTCCAAATGGTAGATGATTTGCTGGATGTAATAGGAGATTTTACCAAAATAGGAAAACCGGTGGGGAGCGATGAAAAAAATCAAAAGCTTACCTATGTTTCACTTTTTGGCATTGATGAGACCAGAAGACAGGCAGAAGAAGAAATAGCTGCGGCGCAAAACATTTTAAAGCGGTACGGTGAGAGAAGTAGCTTTTTCATTGAACTTGCGGAATATATCCTTAAAAGGGAATCTTAGGTAGATTTTTGGAATCAAACTACTTTTGAAATGTTTATTAAAATCTGCTATAATTTTAAGACAATTGAAAACAGCACGGGACGGCTGACGCAGTATCCTAGTCGGACCCGCACCTTTCGAAGACGGGCCTAAAAATCCGTCGCGGGCACATCGATGAAGTTCCTGGTGCTGGCTTACGACGCCCAGTCGGGGGCTGGTGCTGGGAGTTAAGGTTGGAGGGCGAGCCGCAATGGCATGCGGGCGTGGACCCTCCTTCCACGGAGACCCAAGTGCGTGGGGAGTAGTCACGAACTACGGCTTGGGATTAAACCTGCACGTGGGGGCGTGCTACGTGCAGTGTAGCCTGCCTTGAGTGAAATGGGGGGATATTAGGTTAAGGGGAGAAGCCGAAAGGGCCCTTAGGCTTCGAACTTTCTAATTGAAACCCATTTTGCAAAAGAGGCTAGATTGGTGCGGGAGCCGTCGGGGAAATCCTCTAGGCTGTTTGGCCTGGCCAAGGTCTTGCGGGGATTGCAGTATGGACTAAGTGGTAATCCAGTTCCGCAAGATGGGCAACCCTGCGGCAGAAGCTTTAAAGGGAAACCGCCTTATCGGTGACGAGAGGTAGCTTCTGGGGAAATCCTACTGGACCTTAAGCCATAAAATTAACCTGCAAGGCTGTCAGTCGTCCTGGCTACATATTTATTGAGGTGGAATTAATTGGGACATTCGGTGAAACGCCCAAAAGAGCAGAAGGAAAATTTAAATAGAATTTTACGAGTTGCTTTATTAACCTTTAGTTTAGCTTTGTTTTTTACTTTTTTATCGGAGTATTTTATAGTTCGCACTAAAAGTATTGTAATTTCAATAGTTTTTTTAGTTTTTATTATTTTTGTCCACATTATTTTTGATGTTATTGGGATTGCAGCAACGGCTGCTGAAGAGGCACCCTTTCATGCCAAAGCAAGTAAAAAAATAAAAGGTGCCCGGGAGAGCTACCTGATGGTCAGAAATGCTGACAAGGTAGCTAATTTTTGTAATGACGTTATTGGTGATATTACCGGAACCATTGGTGGAGCTTTAGGGATTTCTCTTGCTCGGCAGATTTCTGAGATCTTTACTGGAAAAGAGCTTTTAATAAATATTTTAATTACCAGTTTAATTGCTGCCGTAACAGTTGCTAGTAAAGGTTTAGGGAAGAAATTTGCTATTGAGCGAGCTGAAGATGTTTTGGAGGTAGCCGGTATTATTCTTTACCAAATAGAAAAAAATATAAAAGTTAAAATACTAAAAGACCATTAAAGGAGGCCGTCCTTTGGGACCTATTTTAGAGCGGATTTCCTCGCCAGAAGATTTAAAAAAGCTAAATTTTAGTGAAGTAGTAGCCCTTGCCCGGGAACTTCGGGAGTACATAATTACCGTTGCTAGCCAAAACGGTGGCCATCTGGCACCAAGTTTAGGGGTAATAGAATTAACTTTAGCCCTTCATTTGGTTTTCGAAGCTCCGAAGGATAAGATTATCTGGGATGTTGGCCATCAGGCTTATGCCCATAAAATTCTTACCGGAAGGAAAAAACAGTTTAAGACCTTAAGAACTTTTGGCGGTATCTCCGGCTTTCCCAAAAGGGAAGAAAGCCCATATGATTCCTTTGGCGTAGGGCATAGCAGTACTTCGATTTCTGCGGCACTGGGGATGGCTTTAGCCAGGGATTTAAAAGGAGAGAATTACGAGGTTGTGGCGGTAATTGGCGATGGAGCCTTAACCGGTGGTATGGCTTTTGAGGCGCTAAATCATGCCGGTCACTTAAAGACAAACCTGATTGTGGTGGTAAATGACAATGAAATGTCCATTGCCAAGAATGTTGGAGCGCTGTCGTCGTACTTAAGCCGAATTCGTACAGACCCCAAATATTCCAAAGGTAAAGATGAGCTTGAAGCGCTTATCAAAAAAATTCCCCATATTGGCCCTACTATGGTAAAGGTAGGAGAGCGGTTAAAGGATAGCTTTAAGTACCTTTTGGTTCCCGGAATGATTTTTGAGGAGTTGGGGTTTACCTATTTAGGGCCAATTGACGGGCACAATATTAAAGAGATGACCGAGGTATTACGCCGGGCTAAAACCTATGACGGACCGGTGGTAATCCATGTCATCACGAAAAAAGGGAAGGGCTATTTGTTAGCGGAAGAAAATCCTGATGGCTTTCACGGAGTTGGTAAATTTTATGTTAGTACCGGTGAGCCGGTGGAGGCGCCAAAAGTAAGTTTTACCGAAGTTTTTGGGAAAGCCCTGGTAGAGCTTTCCGAAAGCCGCCGGGATGTGGTGGCTATAACTGCGGCAATGCCTACCGGTACCGGACTAAATTACTTTGCCCGGCATTTTCCAGACCGCTTTTACGATGTAGGCATCGCCGAACAACATGCGGTGACTATGGCGGCGGGGATGGCCTGTGAGGGTTTAAAGCCGGTAGTGGCTATATACTCTACCTTTTTGCAAAGGTCCTTTGACCAGATTATCCATGACGTATGCCTGCAAAATTTACCGGTGGTATTTGCCATTGATCGGGCAGGAATAGTAGGAGAAGATGGACCGACCCATCACGGAATTTTTGATTTAAGTTATTTACGGCTGATTCCCAATTTAACGTTAATGGTTCCCAGAAATGAGGATATGCTTAGGAAGATGCTCTATACAGCCCTGAATTATCCTGGCCCCATTGCTCTTCGCTATCCCCGGGGAGCTGCAGTAGGGGTTAAGTTAACGCCTTATGAAGAGATTCCTATTGGTACCGGTGAAGTTTTAAAAGAAGGTAGAGACGGATTTATTGTTGGAGTGGGACGCCCCTTAAACTACGCCCTGAAAGCAGCACAAAGGCTTGAGAATGAAGGAATTTCCTTGGGGGTTATCGATGCCCGGTTTGTTAAACCTTTAGATGAAAAACTCTTAGAAGAAATTGGAAGACTCAAAAAACCTGTAATTACCGTTGAAGAAAATGTGCTTGCCGGGGGTTTTGGCTCAGCAGTAAATGAATTATTCCAGGCGAAAGGATTAGAGAGTAGAGTTATAAACCTTGGAATTGCCGATGAATTTCCTCCCCAGGGTAAAGTGGAGGAAGTATTAAACCTTTATGGTTTAACGGAAGAAAAAATTTACCTAAAATTACAGGAGATATTTAGCAAGCGATGAAAAAACGGCTTGATGTTTTGTTAGTAGAAAGGGGATTGGTCCAAAGCCGGGAAAAGGCTCGCGCCCTTATTATTGCCGGTGAAGTAGTAGTTGGAGAACAAAAAATTACCAAGCCCGGAACCATGGTTTTGGAAGAAACCCCCATTAGAATAATTGGACAGGGCTTAAAATATGTGAGCCGCGGCGGTTATAAATTAGAAAAAGCTTTAGAGGAATTTAAGGTGAGCCTTCAGGGAAAGATTGTTATAGATATTGGGGCGTCGACTGGAGGCTTTACCGATTGTGCTCTCCAAAACGGAGCAAAGAGGGTTTTTGCGGTAGATGTTGGATATGGACAATTAAGCTTTAAACTTCGCCAGGACCCACGGGTGGTAGTGTTTGAGAGGACGAATATTCGTTACTTTGAAGGGGAAAAGTTGCCTGTAAGACCTGATTTTGCTACTTGCGATGTTTCTTTTATTTCCCTTAAGCTAGTATTACCGAAGATCAAAGAGATTTTAGTTCCCGATGGCCAGGCAATTGTCTTAATAAAGCCGCAGTTTGAAGCCGGGCGGGAAAAGGTAGGGAAAAAAGGTGTAGTAAAGGACCCGGATACCCACCGGGAGGTAATAAAAGAAATTATTGGTTTTGCTAAAGATACTGGATTTTCGGTATTGGGACTTACCTATTCTCCGATTACCGGTCCCGAAGGAAATATAGAATACTTATTATATCTTTCGACAAAAAAAACTGAAAAAGAGGTTTCAATTGACATAAGTAGGGTTGTAGAAGAAGCTTTTTTACGGTTAAATAAGTAAGCAGGGAGTTTCCCTGCTTTTTTAAGTATCAAGGAGGATTTAGGTAAGACAGAGAGAATTTAAATAGCGGAGGTTGACGCCCTTGAGAATAATTGGTATTGCGGTAAATAAAGATAAAAAACTGAGTCCGGCATTATATGAAAAAATAATGGAAAAGGCGTCGGAATATGGGTTTTTATTAAAAAACCGTTATGCTGTTTCGGGAGAATGCGGAATTGTTGAATTGGCTGAAATTGATGAAAAAGCTGGAAAGCTAGACCTTGTTTTTGTCTTAGGAGGCGATGGAACAATTCTTTGTGCTACCCGGTATTTTGCCCCCAGGGGTATTCCGGTTTTAGGGATAAACCTTGGGCAGCTTGGGTATTTAAGTGAGCTTGATCCCCAGGAAATTGACTTTGGTTTGCAAAAAATTCAAGCCGGAGAATTCATTATAGAAGACCGTACCATGTTAGAAGCCGTAGTTTTGCGCGAACAAAGGGAAGTGGCGGTTTTTCATGGGTTAAACGATGGGGTTTTGACCAAAGGGGCTTTTGCCCGAATAATAAATTTCTCGGTTTTTGTCGATGAACAGTATATAACCGAGTACGCCGCCGATGGAGTAATTGTGGCAACTCCTACCGGCTCCACCGCCTATTCCTTATCGGCTGGGGGGGCAATCCTTGATCCGGAAGTAAAAGCTTTTATTATTACTCCCATTTGCCCCCATACCCTTGCTGCCCGGTCGCTGGTCGTTGCTGATGATAAAGAAATTAAAATACTGGTAAAGACGGCTTTAGAGAGCAGTATGTTAACTGTAGATGGCCAGCAAGGTTTCGGTATCCGTAAGGGTGATGAAATACTAATTAGGAAGGCTCCTTACCGGGCAAAATTTGTAAAGCTAAAAAACCGAAGTTTTTATCAGCTTTTACGGGAGAAAATGCGGGAGGCAAATCGCTATCATGATTAACCTGGAAAAAATTACAGGACTTGCCCATCTCTATCTTCAGGAGGTAGTTCAAGCAGGGGATGTGGTAGTAGATGCCACTGCCGGTAATGGTAACGATACCTTATTTCTGGCAGAGCTTGTAGGGAAAAGCGGTAAAGTTTATGCTTTTGACATTCAAGAAAAGGCCTTAAAGATTACCAAAGAAAAGCTAGCGGAAGCTTTTTTAGAGGAGAGAGTTACTTTAATTTTAGACTCCCACGAAAACATTCGCCAATATGTTTTCTCTCCCATAAAGGCTGCAGTTTTTAATTTAGGCTATCTGCCGGGGGGAGATAAAAAAGTGGTGACCAAGCCAAAATCTACAATTGCCGGCATCTCGGAGTGTTATAAACTCCTTGAACTTGGCGGAATCATCGCAATTACTGTATATGTAGGCCATCCAGGAGGCGAGGAAGAAAAAATTTTGCTGGAAGAGCTTGGGCAAAAAATTCCGGACCGGGAAGGTTTTGTAGTAAAACATGAATATTTAAATCGTCCCCAATCTTATCCAAAGTTATATATCATTGGAAAAAGGAGGAATCCTCTTTGAAAATACGCCGCCAAAAAAAAATCCTTGAGCTTATAGAACAAAAAGTAATAAGAACCCAAGAAGAATTGGCTGACGCTTTAAAACAAGAAGGTTTTGACGTAACTCAGGCTACCGTTAGCCGGGATATTAAAGAATTGGGACTGGTAAAAATTCCTTTTCAAAAAGATAGTTACCGGTATGCCTTACCCCAAAAAACTATTTCTGCGGCATCGATAGAACGGCTAAAAAGACTCTTTGCTGATGCCGTAAGTAGTTATGATCAAAGTGAAAACTTAATCGTAATTAAAACCTTGCCCGGCGCGGCCCAGGGAGTGGCCAGTGCTATTGATCAGGTTGCTTTTCCTGAAATTTTAGGAACAATTGCCGGTGATGACACTATTTTAATCATTGCCCGGGACCGCGAACGAGTTCCGAAAATATTGGCAAGATTTGATGAATTTTTATCCTAGGTGATAGTATGCTGTTAACGCTGGCTATTGAAAATTTTGGCTTAATTGAAAGGGTAAATCTTGAATTTACCAAGGGGTTAAATGTCTTAACCGGAGAGACCGGTGCTGGAAAGTCCATGTTAATTGATGCTCTCCTTTTAGTCATTGGGCAAAAGGCCCGGGGGGACATGGTGCGAAAAGGCGCAACCAAAGCGTTGATAACTGCTTCTTTTGAGTCGGAAAAGCTTACGGAAAAACTTGTAGAACTTGGACTTCCTGCCGATGAGGTAAACATTTTTTCCCGGGAAATATCAGCGGAAGGTAAGTCGGTGGCCCGCATTAACGGTATGGTGGTGCCCTTGGCTCTTTACCGGGAAGTATCCCAGGGTTTAATAGATATTATGACTCAACACGAACAACAATTACTGCTCTCGCCATCTTATCATTTAAAGCTGTTGGACCGTAGCGGGGACGATGAATTTCAAAGATTAGGGGAACAGCTTGGAGAAGCTTACAACGCCTGGCAGGAAGCGGAAAGGAAATATGAGACTGTAATTTCGCAAGAAAAAGAACGGCTAAAACGATTAGATTACTTGAAGTTTTGTATTGAAGAGATTGAAAAATTAAATCCTTCGCTAGAAGAAGAACAGGAATTAAAAAGTTTACGTTTGCGTCTTGTCAACCAGGAAAGGCTTTTAGGGTTAATTGGGGAAGCATATCGGGAAATCTATGGGGAAAATGATCCGGGAATTGTGGACCGCCTGGGACGGGTTATTAAAGATTTAAAAGATGCTGCCCGGATTGATACTTTTTCCCTGGAAGCTTTAAAAAAAGTGGAAGAAGCAGCCTGTCTTTTAGAGGAATCGGCTTTAGAAATTAAAGGTTATTTAGATGGATTAGAAAACCAAACGATAAACCCCGATGAAGTGGAAGAACGGCTTTATCGTTATGAACTTTTAAAGAAAAAATACGGGCCAGAATTAAGGGATGTTTTAGTTTTTTTAGAAAACGCCCGGAAAGAATATCAGGATTTGGCACAAATTGAGGAAAATAAGGCTTTTTACCAGGAAGATGCTTTAAAAAAACGGGAAAACTATTTTAAAATAAATGCTTTAGTAAAAGAAAAGCGAAAAAAACTGGCCGAGCATTTAGAAAAGAGCCTTAAAGAATATTTAAAGGAATTATTAATGCCCCATGCGGAAATAAAGGTTATGTTTTCCGCAAGTTTCCCAGGGCCCCGGGGGGATGAGACGGTACAATTTTATTTTCTTCCCAATCCCGGGGAAGATTTGAAGCCCTTAGCAAAAATTGCTTCGGGAGGCGAACTATCCCGCCTTTTACTCTCCTTTAAACTGTATTTTAACCAGGTAGACGAACATGATACGCTGATTTTTGATGAAATAGAGTCAGGGCTTGGGGGGAGTATTATAGAAGTGGTAGGAGAAAATTTAAAAAAACTCTCCCAAAATCATCAGGTTCTTTTGGTAACTCATTCGCCGGTAATCGCCGGCTTTGCTGATACCCATTTTGTAGTGGAAAAAATAGTTAGTGATGGTCGCACCAAGACCCGGGTAAAAAAATTAAACATGGAAGAAAGGGTTTGGGAAATTGCTCGTATGCTTGGGGAACGGGAAATTGGGGCTTTAACCCTGGAAATGGCTGAAAAAATTCTCAAAAAAGGAAATTAGCGGGAAAACCCGCTAATTTTTTTTGGATATCACTCCAAAAAAATATCAACATAATGGCGAAAGCAAAAGAAAAAATAAAATTAAACAAAAAAAACGCCGAAATGGGGTGATATCCTTTGAAAAAAAACAAATATCGGAAAATATGGCGAAATATCGTTGTAATCTCTCTGTTGTTTTTTTGCTTGTCCGGGTGGTTGGTCCTAAACTCCTTACCAAATGAAATCCAAATTTTAGGTGATGAAAAACCTAAAGCCCCTTTTCTAACTTCTTTAAAAATTAACCCGTTAAATAAGGATTGCATTGAATTAAAACTATTGGGCCTTATTACCCTAAAAGAAATTTCCGTTAAAAAAATCCCGGTGAATTATCTTGTACCCGGAGGTCACAGTATTGGAATTTACCTTAAAACTCCTGGTGTTATGGTGGTGGGTTTTTCGGAAGTAAAAACCAAAAAAGGAGATGCTAATCCTGCCAAAGAGACAGGTTTAAAAGAAGGGGATTTGATTTTAAAAGTCAATGATATTACGGTTAATCACGAATTTGAACTAAAAAATCTTATTAATCATTTTGGAGGCCAAAAAATAACTTTTACGATAAAACGGGGCGATGATATTTTTAAACGAGAAATTACACCAGTTTACAGTTTTGAAGAAAAGAGATGGCGCATAGGGGTGTTTATTAGGGACAATTTAGCTGGGCTTGGAACACTCTCTTACTATAACCCCCGGGATAAGAGCTTTGGTGCTTTGGGCCACACAATTATTGATCCTGATACCGGAAAAGTATTTCCCATCAACAAAGGTAAAATTGTAGCGGCTAAAATCCAAACAATTTACCCTAGCCACCGGGGACAACCGGGAGAAAAAATTGGTACCTTTTTGCACAAAAATGTTATAGGTGCAGTGTATTTAAATAACCGTTTTGGTATTTTTGGTAAGGCGAGTCAGGAAATAATTAATCCTTTTTTTAAAAAGCCTTTACCCATTGCTTTTAATGAAGAAGTAAAACCAGGACCGGCAGAAATTTACACCGTGTTAAAAGGAGAAAAAATAGAAAAATTCACCATTTATATCGAAAAGGTAAGACCCTATCAAAAAGATGGTCGAAATTTAATCTTAAGGATAAAAGATCCCAGGCTTTTAAGGATTACCGGCGGAATCGTACAAGGAATGAGCGGTTCTCCTATTATTAAAGATGGTAAATTTATAGGAGTTGTAACCCATGTGTTTTTAAGCGATAGTAGCAAAGGTTATGGAATACTTATAGAAAATATGCTCAAAGAAATATATAATAATAATAAACTCTGGGGTGGGAGCCCCAATTTTGTTTTTGTAAAATATTGTCGCTATTTTTCTGAAAAAAATGTTTTGTAAAAAGCAGGAATTAAAATGTTGCCGTCGAAATGTATTGAGGAAAAAATTTCAAGGTAATATTTAGGAGGCGGGGATGGTGGAACCAATTAGAATTGTCATCGTTGATGACAACCGGGAATTTTGTGAGCTTTTAAAAGAATTTATACACCAGCAGGAAGATTTTGAGCTTTTAGGAGTGGCCTATAATGGCATTGAGGCTTTAGAGGTCATTTTCAATCAAAAACCGGATATAGTGGTTCTTGATATTATTATGCCTCATTTAGATGGTATAGGTGTGTTAGAAAAACTGGCAGAGTTTGAAGAAAAGCCAAAAGTTATCCTCCTTACTGCCTTTGGGCAAGAGTCTATAACCCAGCGGGCGGTAGAGCTGGGAGCGGATTATTATATCTTAAAACCTTTTGATTTTTCGGTCTTAGCTTCCAGGATTAGACAACTGGCTTACGGAGCAACTCCCAGTAAACCTGTAACTTCCTCCAACCTAACATCTAACCTTGCATCATTACCTAAAACTAAAAATCTTGATTTATTAGTTACTAATATTATTCATGAGATGGGTGTACCTGCCCATATCAAAGGCTATCATTATTTACGGGATGCAATTTTAATGGTAACCAAAGAGGTAAATCTTTTAGGAGCAATTACAAAAGAGTTATATCCGATGATTGCCCAAAAATACCATACTACTCCCAGCCGGGTAGAAAGGGCAATACGCCATGCCATTGAACTTGCCTGGGACCGTGGGAATATTGAAATGATTAATAAGTATTTTGGATATACTATAAATGTTGAACGGGGTAAACCTACCAATTCTGAATTTATTGCGATGATTGCTGACCGTTTGCGCTTGGAAGCAAAGGTCAGTTAATAAATAATTAAGATTTTCTACCGTAAACGCCAGGTTTCCTGGCGTTTTTTAGTATGCTATAATAGGAAGGAAAAAAGTAGCTTGGGGTGGCAACAAATGGAAATAAAGGGCACGGCCCTTTTAGACAAAAAAACTAAAAATCTTATTAAACGGTTAAAACCCGGGCACATTGCTGTAATTGATCACCAGGATATCGATGAAGTAGCAGCTAGAGGTTTAATTGAAAAAAAAGTGAAAGCGGTAGTCAATTGTGCTCCTTCAATTAGTGGCAAATATCCTAATATTGGTCCGCTCTTGCTTGTGCAAAATGGTATTATCCTTGTAGATGAAGCACCAAAAAAGCTTTTTGAGGTTTTAAATGAAGGGGATTGCCTGACTGTCAAAGAAGGTGCCCTTTACCGCAATGGGGAGTTTTTAGGGCAAGGAACAATTTTAACGGAAGAACAAATTAAGGTTAAAATGGAAGCTACCAAAGAAAACTTAGGCGATATTATGTTGGCTTTTATTGAAAATACCTTAAATTATGCTCAAAAAGAAACGGGACTTATCTTGGGTCAATATCCACCGCCACCGGTTAAAACCGATTTTCGCGGGCGGCAGGCATTGATTGTGGTGCGCGGTCACAACTATCAGGAAGATTTAAAGACAATTCGCCTGTATATAAACGAAGTAAAGCCAGTATTAATTGGTGTGGACGGTGGTGCTGATGCTTTAAGGGAGGCTGGTTACTGTCCGGATATCATCATTGGGGATATGGACAGTGTAAGCGACGAAACTTTAAAATGCGGAGCAGAAATTATTGTGCACGCCTATCCAAACGGTGAAGCTCCGGGTTTAGCGCGGCTTCGTGATTTGGGACTTACGGCCCAAATTTACCCCGCTCCTGGAACCTCGGAAGATATCGCGATGCTTTTGGCGTACGAAAAAGGTGCTGAGTTAATTGTAGCGGTAGGAACTCATTCGAATCTGTTTGACTTTCTGGAAAAAGGTCGTAAAGGGATGGGAAGTACTTTTTTAGTAAGGCTTTTAGTGGGTTCCAAACTTGTCGATGCCAAAGGTGTTAATAAACTTTATAAAAGCCGCCTTAAAGCTAAATATTTAGTGCAATTAATTATTGCGGCCTTAATTCCGGTGTTAATTATTTTAGCTGTATCGCCGGTTACTAGAAACTTATTTAAAGTTTTGGTAATTCAGTTTAAACTTTTATTTGGAATATAGTTTGGAATTAGTACTGGAGGCGAATTTATTATGATTATTGATTTTAAATATCACATTGCCTCGTTAATTGCGGTATTTTTGGCTTTAGGCTTAGGAATTTTCATTGGTACATCTTTAGGATATGATAGTAACATTGGAGAAGCAATTTTAAATCAGCAAAAACAGCTTACCCAGGGCATTGAAAAGCGCTTAGATGAGCTTAAAAAGAAAAACGATGAACTGGAAGCATTAAATGAAGAGCTGGAAGTTACCAATAAAGTTTTAAAACAGTACCAGGAGGAAACCTTGCCGGTATTAATTAAAGGCAAGCTTACCGGTAAAAAAGTGGCAATTATTGTCACCGGGTATTACGGTTTAAACGAAGAAATAAAAGGGGTTTTAAAAACGGCGGGGGCAGAAATTACCAGTATAACTGAGATAATTCCCGAGGAGCTTACAAACCCTTCGGATATCGAGTATATAAAATCCCAAATGAAATGGCAAACCAAAGATGAAAAAGAGTTTTACACTAAATTTGCTTTAGAAGTAGGAAAAAATCTTTTAGCTCCGGGAAATGGTTCGACCCTTTTAACCTTAGCTAAAACCGATGCCTTAAAAATTAACGGAAAATATGGCGTGCCAATAGACGGTGTAGTCATTATTGGTGGAGGTTTAAACGATAGTGAGCTAGTTAATTACCTGGACGTACCTTTAATTAAATTTTTAAAAACTGTGCCTATTGTAGTTGGCACTGAATACAGTAATGTCGAGAAGTCTTACGTTAAATTCTACCAGAAAGAAAGAATTAGTACCATTGATGATTTAGATTTACCTTCAGGCCAATTAAGTTTGGTGTACTGTTTGCTTGGCACAACGGGAGACTATGGCATTAAAAGTACTGCCAAAAGGTTAGTGCCACCAATTGAACAATAAGGGGGCCATTATGGAAAAAAAAGTTTCGGTGATTATCCCAGCTTTTAATGAAGAGGAAAGAATTGGGGAAACGGTAAGGGCTTCCTTTAAAATTCCGGGGGTTAAAGAAGTTTTAGTGGTTGATGACGGCTCGACGGATAATACTTATCAGGAGGCAGCTAAAGCGGGGGCCAGGGTTATAAAACTTACCCAAAACAGGGGTAAAGGTAAGGCTATTGAGGCGGGAGCTCAAGAATTTACTGGAGATTTTGTGGTCTTGTTAGATGGAGATTTAGGAAGTTCTGCAGCTTGGGCGGAAAAACTCTTAAATCCCCTTCTTTCAGGAGAAGCGGATATGGTAATAGCCCGCTTTGGTAAAGCCCGGAAAAAGGGTGGAGTTGGGCTGGTCAAAAAGCTCACCCGCTGGGGGTTAAAACTTTTTACCGGGCAGGTGATCGACGCGGTGCTGTCGGGACAGAGAGCTTTTACCAGGGAAAGCTTTTTAGCGCTCCTTCCCTTATCTCCCGGTTATGCCCTGGAATTTGGAATGACCGTTGATGCCTTAAAAAAAGGTTACCGGATTGTAGAAGTTCCAGTGGAGATGACCCATCGGGAAACGGGGAGAGATTTAAAAGGTTTTCTCCACCGGGGTAAGCAATTTAGAGATATTTTGAAAGAAATTTTCAAGAGGAAATTTACAGGGGAATAGGGGGTGTAGCTAATTTATACCAAGATACTGTTATTAATTGTAGCTTTTGTGTTAACCCGCATTCTTATGCCACCGGTATTGGCCTTGTTGACTGCTGCTGGACATCTTAGGCCTAATTTTCAAAAGGAACTGATCCCCCAGTCGGGGGGATTGGTTTTTTTGCTGGTGCTGTTATGTATGGCACCATTAATTTTGCTATTTTCCCGGGGAGAATTTTGGTTTTTATTTTACTCCGGTGTTGCCACTATGACTTTTTTGGGAATTGTTGATGATTTTTTTGGAGATGCAAAAGCAAAAGGGCTAAAGGGGCATTTTAAAAAATTAATTTTAGAACACAAGCTTACTACAGGAGCCTTAAAAGCAATTGGGGGGGCTTTTTTGGCCCTAATGTTAACAATAAACGAGCCCTTTAAATTTCTGGTGATAGATTTTTTGTTAATAGTGCTGGGAATTAATTTTATGAACCTTTTTGATTTGCGTCCGGGAAGAGCCGGGAAGGTATTTATTTTTCTGGCGGCTATCATCGGCCTAACTTATTTTACTTATCCGGCAGCAACGTTTTTATATATGGTTTTTGGCATAGTGCTTGCTTATCTACCGCTGGATTTAAAAGCAAAAGTTATGATGGGGGACGCGGGGTCTAATGCTTTAGGCTTTATTTTGGGATATTCGGCAGTGCTGCTTTTTTCTTACAAAGTAAAAGTGGGGGTTGTTGTCTTTTTAGTTTTATTCCATCTCTTGACTGAAAAATATTCATTGACAGCAATTATTAAAAATAATCGTCTTTTAAGTTATCTGGATGAATTGGGGAGATAAGAAGGATTTTTGATAAAAAAGTCGAATAAGTACAAAAATTTTAAAAAAAGCGGTTGCCATGACCGCTTTTTCTTTTAATTACAAGAGGGGGGAATTTGGTTGGGTTTCATTTGTCAATATCATGCGGATATTTATCTTCTGGGGGGTTACATCGGTGATAGAAACTGCTACTGTTTTAGAGGTATTAAAAGAAATATTTGGAGCCAAAGGGGTTCATCCTTTAAACGAAAAAGCATTTTGGCAAGGTTACGAAGCGGCAGGAAAAAGTAAAAATAATGTAGAATTAGAGAATTAAAATATCCTTGGAGCGAATTTTATGAATGACCAGTTAACCAGTGATTTTCACCGCCTACGCTTTATTGCTTTGATAGGAGCATTATTCTTTTTTCTTCTTAATCCAGAGCCCATAAATAAAAAAGCGTTTTTGGTTTTATTACTGGCTATAGTTTATTCGGTGCTCCTGTATACTTATTTGCGGTTAAATCCCGAGAAAAGGGATTTTGGCTATAAACTTGCTTTTTGGCTGGATTGTTTGTTTATAACGATTATTATTTTCTATACCGGTTTAACGCATAGTTTGTTTTATTTTGGCTACCTACTGCTGGTGGCTCTTCACACTTTTTATTACGGTCCAACTTTTGGTTTTATAACCGCCGGGGTTAGTGCGGGAATGTATTTTATTGTTTCTTACCTTGACCCGGAGGTTAAATGGTTTGATTTTATTTTTAAATCGGGCTTTCTTTTTGTCATGGTAATAGGGGTAGCGGTGGTTTACTGGGAAAATTACCGGTTAAAAAAGCTTTATCTTGATGAAATTTCAAAACTTCAAGATTTAACGATAAAAACCCAGAAGATTGCCCAGGTAAGGGATCTAGAAGAGCTTGCCGATTTAGGACTGAAGATTGCGGTAAATATTAGCAATGCCGCCGCCGGAATAGTTTGGGTCTGGGAGGAAAAGCAGGAAAATTATCTTTACCCTGTAGCGGTATATGGGATTGAAAAAAAGGATATTCCGTTAACCCTGGCGGTAGATACTGTCTCCTGTTTTCCTTCTTTGCAAAATTTTGAGACAACCATTACCGCCGGAAGCGTTACCGGATTATTTTTTGAAAAAAACTATCGAAAAATTATTACCGTTGGTTTAGCCAGTAAAGACCAAAACTTAGGCTTTTTAACTTTATATAGCAATCTAGATTTTACTGAGCTTGATTATTTAACGATTTTTTGCAATTATCTGGCGGCGCAAATGTCTATTGTCCGCCTCTATGAACAATCAAAAGAGCTTTGCTTTAGTATTACTCAAGCGCTGGTGATGGCTATTGAAGCCAAGGATTCTTATACTGCTGGACACTCGCTGCGGGTTACCGCCATTGCCGAAAAGATTGGGGAAAAGTTGGGTTTTTCCCAGGAAAGACTGGAAAGGCTAAAAAAAGCTGCTCTTTTGCACGATATCGGGAAAATCGGGATTCCGGAGAAAATTTTAAATAAGCCGGGTAAACTTTTGCCCGATGAATACCGGGAAATCCAAAACCATCCGGAAATTGGGGCTGAAATAATTAAACCTATCGCGCAAATGCGGGATATTATTGAAATAATTTACCATCACCATGAAAGGTATGACGGGACTGGCTATCCTAGCGGCCTAAAAGGGGAAGAGATCCCTTTAGAAGCCAGGGTTTTAGCGGTGGCCGATGCTTTTGAAGCGATGACTTCCGATCGTTCTTACCGCAAAGCCTTAACAAAAAAAGAGGCAATTGCCGAAATTATAAACCAAAAAGGTAAGCAGTTTGACCCGCAGGTAGTGGAGGCTTTTTTAGAAGTAGTAAAAGAAGACGGGGGTTATGAAAATGCCAGTTAAAGTAAAAAATGAACTCTGCCGGAAATGTGCTCATTTAACCAATTGCCGGGCGGTATCTTCCTGTGTTCCGGGCGCCTTAAATTTCGATCAAAAAGAAATAAAAATTTTTATCAAATACGATCGTTGCTGGAACTGTCGACGGTGCCTGGCTTATTGCAGTGAAGGTGGTTTGTTTTACGAAGAGTAAAGGGGGTGTAAATCCCCCTTTTTTTATGGCTTTAACTGAATCCCATTGTTAAAATGATTCATACTTCCCACTAAATCAATTAAAGCTAAAACTCCTAAAAGCTCTTTTTCTGTTAAACCTTTGTCGTTGGCTTGTTTTGTGTAATTAGTGATGCAAAAGGCGCAATTATTTAATACAGAGATAGTGTAGGCAATTAAAATTTTTGTTTTTTCATCTAAGGGATTTTCTTCCCAAAGAACTTTAAACTTTTCGGTAAAAAGTTTTAGCATAGAAAGGTTATGAGCCATGACCTGCAAAGGGGGTGGAACTACTTCGTGTTTGGCTTTTAAGGCGGCAAAGATTTCTTTAGCCTCCGCCGGCAATGCTTCCTCGGCTACCGGTTTAATTAGTGGTTCCATAAAATGACCTCCTTTTTCTTTTTAGTATGGACAGCTAGAAAAATTTTTAGCCGTTTTTATTCCCAGGAAATCAGTTTATAATAATTAATGAGATTGGCAATTGAATGGAGGTTTTTGATGATTGAATTAAAAGAGGGCATGGTTTTGCAAATTTTAAACGAAGATGAGGAAACTCAGGAATTATTGGTTGATATTAATGGAAGTGTCGAAAAAGCTCTTTGTTATCCCAACCTTACCGGAAAAGCAAAGGTCAAAGACCGCCTTTTATTAAACACGACTGCAGTTACTTTAAAACTCGGGACGGGCGGTTATCATTTTGTAGTGGCCAATTTTAACCGGCCAAATCAGCGCTTAAAGGGACCTGGGCACATTATAAAGCTTCGTTATACTCCCATGCAGTTAAAATGTCAGGCAGCAGAAGAGGAGGGCACTCCCTATCATGAAGAGGTCCAAAATTTCCGAAGTTTAGATGGAATGCCGGTAGTGGTTTGTACCTTACATAGCCAGTTATTACCGGTAATTGCTGGGATTCGTTTCACTAATAAACCCTTACGAATTGCTTATCTTATGAGCGACCAGGGGGCCTTGCCCATAGCTTTTAGTAAAACGGTGAAAAATTTAAAACAAAGGGGCTGGCTCTGTGGTACAGTTACCTTTGGCCATGCTTTTGGAGGAGATTTAGAGGCGGTAAACGTTTATTCGGCTTTAATTTTAGCAAAAGTAGCTTTAAAAGCAGATGTGGCAATAATAGCGATGGGACCGGGCAATGTTGGTACCGGAACCAAATGGGGGTCTACTGCTTTAGCGCAGGGGGAGTATTTAAATGCGGTAAAAATCCTTGGGGGCAGTCCCGTCATGGTACCCCGGGTCTCTTTTGCCGACCCCCGGGAGAGGCATTTTGGCCTGAGCCATCATTCGCTGACGGTGATCAACGAAGTTTCGCTGGTGGAGTTTTCTTTGGCCCTTCCGGAGCTAAAAGATGAGAGGAAAAAAGAACGCCTTGCCCAACAGACAAAATCTTTCCCCCAAAGGGTGAGGGTCTTTTATTTTTCCGAAGATTATTTAAGTAATCTCTTAACAGAAGAGGTTGCTAATTTATCTACCATGGGGCGGGATTTTGCAAAGGACCGGGAGTTTTTCTTGACGGCAGCTGCCGGTGGCGTAGTAGCGGGGAAGATGTTGAGGAGAGTTGAGAAAAATGGGTAAATTACTGGTTACTTCCGATGCGAGCATGGCTGCCTGGTGTAGTCAAAGGGGAATGGCGGTGGCGGTGGTGGACGTTATAGATATGTCTACTACCTTAGAGGGGGTTTTAGAGGAAGGAGCAGTGGCCGTTTTTGGGGCTAGCCCTGCAAACTACCGAGCGCCGGTAACCCTTGATCCCTTTGGGATAGGGAAAAGGGCAGGGGAATTAGCAGAAGAAATAAATTCCAGCATTATAATAATTGCCGAACCCAGGGTAGGGGATGAGCGAGAGAGGCAAAGACGTATCCAGCCGGTGGTGGACGGAATTAATGCTGCTGGCGGCAGGGTAGTAAAAGTAGTGCCGAATATTGGCAAAGAAACGGTAAAACTGGCCGATTTTCACGGAAAAGTTGCGGTTGCGGTAACCGATTCGGGAGGGGTTGTTTTTGATGCTGCGGTTACCGCAGGTGCTCCTGCCGTTTTTCCAGTGACGGTAGCAAGAACAATTAAAAGTAATACTAAAGAAGTGGTAGAAAAGGGACTTGCCCGGATAAAAGAAGCTTTAGACCGCTACGGGCAGGTAGCACTGGTGGCGGCCAGCGGCCGTAGTATTGAAGATATAGAAGGAGCTTTTTATTACTACCGTTTGGCTTTGGAAAGGTATAGATAAGCCTTTTACCTCATACCTATTACTAAGCTTTAGGTATGGGGTGGAGAAAATGCGGGAAAACGACTTTTTTGGCACTTGGCCCCAAAAAGGGCATTTCTTTCTTTATTTTATGCTGTTTATTTTTTTTCTTTGTGGTGTAGTTTGGGGAGTGCGGGAGGCAGTTCTTTTAGGTAGCCAGGAAAAAGAAATAGTAGTACAGGAAGCGGCTAAACTTTTGGATACCGTCAGGCAAAGCTATAATCAAGAAACGGTTTTTAGCAATGTATGCGGTCAACTTTTTTCCATTTATCTTTTACTATTTCTAGCAGGACTTTCGGTAATTGGTTTTCCCGTTGCTTTTGCTGTAGTTTTTAGCAGGGGAGTTATGCTTGGTTTTACTGGGGGAGTCTTAGCTGCTCAGAATCCGGGAAAAGGAGTATTATTGGCTCTGGCAGCTCTTCTTCCCCAGAATCTTATCTACTTACCAGTTTTGTTTGTGGCGGCTTGCGGAACGGTGGTCTTTGCTCTAAAATTTCTTAAAGTTTATTTTCGTCGGGAGAAAAGCTTTGGTTTTACTTTTTTTGGCTATATTGTTTTAATGCTGTTGGCAGTAGCTTTAGCTTATGGGGCAGCGGCGGTAGAAGCTTATCTTTCTCCCAAAATAATTTTTTACTTTTTAAAGTAAGGTGGGAAGATGCTCGATCTTTTTATTGATTATCTTTTATTGGAAAAAGGCTTATCAATCAATACTCTTTTAGCTTACCGCCGGGATTTAGAGAAATTTACGGCTTTTTTAAACAACCGAAATATCAAACTAGAAGAAGCTACCACTAACGATATTAAACTTTTTTTGCAGGAACTGGCCCGGGAGTTAAAACCAGCAAGCGTAGCGAGAACTCTTGCTGCCGTACGAAGTTTTTATAAATATTTACTACGAGAAAAACTTGTTGCCCAAAATCCTGCCAGCGATGTGGACGGACCTAAACTGGGTTTAAAATTGCCGGAAATTTTAAGTTACGAAGAGATTGACCGGTTGCTACAAGCTCCAAACTTATCTTCCTGGGAAGGGGTAAGGGACAGAGCAATGTTAGAACTTCTTTATGCAACTGGTCTTAGAGTGTCAGAATTGATAAATTTAGAGCTTTCAAACTTATATTTTGAAGCTAGATATGTTAGAATTTTTGGTAAAGGGGCAAAAACCCGCCTGGTTCCTTTTGGGGAAGTAGCTGCTCATTATTTAGAAAACTACTTATCCCTTAGAACCCAACAAAAAGTAAATACTCAAAAACTTTTTATTACCCGCAGAGGCAAGGAGTTTACCAGGCAGGGATTTTGGAAAATGCTGAAAAGATACGGACAGAAAGCAGGCCTGCAAAAAAACCTTACTCCTCACCTAATCCGCCATACCTTTGCTACCCATCTTTTAGAAAATGGAGCGGATTTGCGGATTGTCCAGGAGCTGTTGGGACATAGTTTTATTGAAACTACCCAAATTTATACCCACTTAACGGCCAAAAAGCTTAGAGAAGTCTTCCGTAAGGCCCATCCCAGAGCTTAAGGAGGTATTTGGTATGAAAAGAGCAGTATTAATAGTTTTAGACAGTGTAGGAATTGGCGAATTACCCGACGCCGAACTTTATGGCGACAAAGGCAGCAATACCTTAGCCAATACCGCGCAAAAAGTTGGTGGCTTTAATCTTCCTAACTTGGAAAAACTTGGTTTAGGAAAAATTCATCCAATTTTAGGATTAAAGGACAATATTAAAGCCCTGGGGGCATATGGGAAAATGGGGGAAAAGTCCCCTGGAAAAGATACAACTACCGGTCACTGGGAAATAACTGGAGTAATTTTAGATAAACCTTTTCCGGTATATCCCCAGGGGTTTCCTTTGGACTTAATTAAACGTTTTGAAGAAGCAATTGGCAGGAAAACCTTGGGCAATAAACCGGCTTCGGGAACGGCAATAATTGAGGAGTTAGGCGAGGAACACATGCGTACCGGCTATCCAATAGTTTATACTTCTGCCGATAGTGTTTTTCAAATTGCTGCCCACGAAGAAATTATCCCGTTAGACGAGCTTTATAAAATGTGTAAAATTGCCCGGGGCCTTTTAACCGGTGAACATGCGGTAGGACGGGTAATTGCCAGGCCCTTTATTGGTACTCCGGGAAATTTTAAAAGAACTGCTAACCGCCACGATTATTCTTTAGAACCTACCGGAAAGACCGTCCTTGATAAACTGGTGGAACGGGGTTATGAGGTTTTTGGTGTTGGGAAGATTTATGATATTTTTGCGGGGCGAGGGCTTACCTGGCATGAGTCAACCAAAAATAACGAAGATGGTATTTTAAAAACCATTGACGTACTAAATAAAGATTTTACCGGTCTATTATTTACCAATTTAGTAGATTTTGATATGGTTTACGGGCACAGAAACAATGCAGAAGGTTACTATGAAGCTTTAAAACAATTTGATTCGTATCTAGCGGAGATTATTGAAAGATTAAGAGAAGAGGATCTTTTAATCATTACCGCTGACCACGGCTGTGACCCTACTACTCCGAGCACTGACCACTCCCGGGAGTACGTGCCGCTTTTGGTTTACGGTAAAAGAATTAAAGAAGACGTAAATTTAGGTATACGCCAAACCTTTGCTGATATAGCTGCGACCCTAGAAGAAATTTTTGGTTTAGAACGGGGCGTTGGGCAAAGCTTCTGGGGTGAAATAAGAAAGTAAAGGCAAGATGCATAAAAAATACCTCCCTCTAATATACTATTGGTGAAAGGGACAAGAGGGAGGAATTTTTATGCCAAAAAGGCTTTCAATTTTAATTTTAATTCTTTTATGTTTTGGCGTTACCACCCAGGCTTTAAGTGCTCCTTTAGAGATAAATGCCAAAGCAGCAATCTTAATGGAGCCCTATACTGGAAAGGTTTTATACGAAAAAGATATACATAAAAAGCTATCAATTGCCAGTGTAACGAAATTAATGACCCTGCTTTTAGCAATTGAAGCGGTAGAGAAAGGCAAAGTTAAATTAGACGAAGTGGTAAAAGCCAGCGAAGAGGCTGCTTCCATGGGGGGTTCCCAGCTCTATATGTACGCGGGGGAAGAATTTACTTTTAAAGAGCTATTAATGGCAGTGGCGGTAGCTTCCGCTAATGATGCTTGTGTAGCCGTGGCCCAGACGGTGGCGGGAAGTGAACAGGCTTTTGTGGAAGAGATGAACCAAAGAGCCCAGGAGCTTGGAATGACCAACACGCATTTTGTAAATAGTTATGGATTTGATGACCCGAATCACTACAGCACCTGCTATGATTTAGCTATTTTATTAAAAGAAGCAATAAAACATCCTCTTTTTTTGGAATTAAGCCAAATTAAGGAATTTACATTGAGGGGCGGCGATACCCGCAGGTTTAATACCAACAAGCTTCTCTGGTATTACCGGGGAGTAGACGCGGGTAAAACCGGCTGGACCGAAAATGCTGGTTACTGTCTAGCGTCCACCGCTATTAAAGATGGATTACGCTTAATAGCGGTGGTCCTGGGCTGTCCTGTAAAAAAAGGACATTTTACCGAATCAATTAAAATGTATAATTACGGCTTTGCCCAGTTTAAGGCTTACCCTGTTTTGGATGAAAATTTTACCACAAAAGTTAAAGTGGTAAGAGGGGAAAAGGAACAATTACTGGTGGGTCCAGGGACACCGGTACTGCTGGTGGAAGAGAAGGGAAAAAAAGTAACGCCCAGGTATGAGTTAAAACTTCCGGAAAAGATTAATGCTCCGGTAAAAAAAGGACAGGTGGTGGGAGAAGCGGTGGTTTATGATAAGCAAAAAATAATAAACCGAGTTCCCCTTAAGGCTTTAGAAAGTTGTCCTAAAGCGCGGTTTGATATTGCAATAGGACGGTTTCTAAAAAATTTAGTCACCTTCGAGTAGCCGAAAGGCTACTTATTTTTTTTAATTTTAAGCAGGAAAAAATTGGATGGATATAGAATAAGTTTTTGAAACATGTTTTTGGGGGGATTTTTTTTGGAAGTAGAAAAAGAAGTTAAAAATAAGGTTTTATTTGTCCGGATTTCCGGGGAAATTGACTTAAAGGAGGCAGATCGGTTACGGCGGGAGGTAGATGAAGTTATTGAAAACTATCCAGTAAAAGATATTGTTTTTAACTTAAAAAATGTGTACTTTATTGATAGTTCTGGGCTTGGAGTAATTTTAGGGAGGTTTAAAAAGGTTAGAAGCCTTGGGGGCAGGGTATATCTGGCCGCAACTAACGAAAAGATAAAAAAGCTCTTGGAACTTTCCGGGTTTTTCCGCATAATGAAAGGTATTTCTCGGGAAGAAGAAGTATGGGAGGAAAAAGCCCATGAAGCATAATTATTTTACTTTAACTATTCCGGCTTTAAAAGAAAATGTCGGCCTGGTGCGAGTGCTGGTGGCTTCTTTTGCCGCTCAAAAAGACCTTACCTTGCCGGAACTGGACGATATTAAAGTTGCAGTGTCCGAAGCGGTTACCAACAGCATTATTCACGGTTATGGAAATAACCCGGGCGAGATTATAATAAAGGGTTATTTTGCCGATGAGGGTCTATACATTGAAGTTATAGATTTTGGTAAAGGGATTGACCGGGAAAAAATCCGGGAAAAGGCAGTTTTAGATCCGGAAGAGGAACACCCGGGATTGGGGTTTATCTTTATGCAAAGTTTAATGGATCGGGTGGAGATTATACCGGGGGAGCGGGGTACAAAAGTAATATTATTTAAGCGCATCTTGGCAGATAGAACCGCTTGAATTTTCGGTTTTCTTCCATGAATTTACCCCGCTTTCCAAGGCTTAGCGACCAGGAGATCAAGGAACTAATCAAAAAAGCTAAATCTGGGGACGTGGCTTCCCGGGAAAAACTTATTAACTGTAACTTAAAACTGGTATTTAAGGTAGTGGAACGATTTTTAAACCGAGGGTACGAAGTTGAGGATTTATTTCAAATTGGAACTATTGGTCTCATTAAAGCTATTGATAAATTTGATTTAAGTCAAAACGTCAAATTTTCTACTTATGCGGTACCAATGATTGTGGGTGAGATTCGTCGTTTTTTGCGCGATGATCAGCCTATCAGGATTAGTCGCTCTACCAAAGAGCTTGGGATTAAAATCTTAAAAGAAAAAGAGGCCTTAACGGTAAAATTAGGACGGGAACCAACCATTACCGAGTTAGAAGAAGCCTTAAACTATCCCCGGGAGGCAATTATCGAAGCTTTAGAAGCCGGGCAAAATCTGGCTTCCCTTTTTGAAACGGTTCACCAGGATGACGGGGACCCAATTTACCTTTTAGACCAAATAAAACAAGAAGGCGATGAGGAATATAATTTACTGGAAAACATCTCCATTAAAGAAGTATTAAATAAATTAGAACCGCGGGAGCGGTATATTTTGGTAAACCGTTTTTTTAAAGATAAAACGCAAATGGAAATTGCTAAAACTCTCGGAATCTCTCAGGTACAGGTTTCAAGGCTTGAACGGCAAGCCCTTTTAAAATTAAAACAGTACCTAAACGAGAGTTAAATTTATTACTCTGACATGCAAAAAATAACAAAAAAACAAAACATTACCTTAATAAATAGCCGTTTTAGGGTTCATTTTAATAAATGCAAGAAAAAATTTTTTAAGGAGGAGTTGGCCATGCATGTTAAAGTGGCAGAACTGGTTGGAGAATCTCAAACCGGCTGGAAAGACGCCGTACAAACAGCGGTAAATGAAGCAGCTAGGTCTTTAGGAACGGTTACCGGGGTAGAGATTTTAAACTTTACCGCCAACGTAGAAGGCGGACGGGTAGTCGAGTATAAAGCCAATGTAAAGGTTGCGTATATCGAGTAACGGGGGAAATTTCCTCCGTTATTTTTTTCTGTTTTTAAGGGAAAATTATATTTTGAGGTGGGAAGTATGGTTCTTGATAAAAATCAATACCAAAAAACGGTGGAAAAAATTAAGCCTAAGCCGCCGGCGGTGAAAAATGGAATCTTGGCATTTTTAATGGGTGGATTTGTTTGTTTTTTAGGGGAGATTTTATTTCATGTTTTGACCGGTTTTGGTATTCCAGAAAAAGAAAGTTATACTTATGTGAGTATTATTTTTGTCCTTATAGCAGCAATCTTAACGGGAGTTGGGATTTACGATGATTTAGTACGGATTTTTGGGGCTGGGCTGATTGTTCCTATTACCGGTTTTGCCAATTCTATGGTATCGCCAGCCTTGGAACATAAACAGGAAGGTTTGGTTTTAGGAGTTGGGGCAAAGCTTTTTACCGTTGCTGGCCCGGTGATAATTTACGGGCTTATTAGTTCCCTGATAGTTGCTATTTTGTTAAGGGGGCTTGGAAAATTATGAAAAAAACCAGAGAATTTTCTAAGCCTCCGGTGGTTTTAAGTTATGCCACCATAGCAGGTCCGAAGGAAGGGGAAGGGCCTCTGGCTTCTTATTTTGATAAGGTAATAAACAATCTTTATTACTATGAAGACACCTGGGAAAAGGCGGAACAAAAAATGCTTTTGGAGGTAGCAGAACTGGCTCTTAAAAAAGCTTCTGTTAATAAAGAAGAAGTTGACTTTTTTTTGGCTGGAGACCTTTTAAATCAAATAATCTCGGCTAATTTTGTGGCCAGAAATTTAGGTATACCTTTTCTGGGCCTATATAGTGCTTGTGCAACCTTTTATGAGGGGCTGGTTTTAGGAGCAATGTTAATTGCTGGAGGCTTTGCTAAAAAAGTTTTGGTTGGTGTTTCCAGTCACTATGCTACTTCTGAGCGGCAGTACCGTAATCCTACCGAACAAGGAGTGCAAAAAACCCCAACAGCCCAGTGGACTGTAACGGGGGCTGTGGCAGTGTTGTTAGGAGAAGGGGAAGGGAAAATCAAGATTCCGAGGATTACGGTAGGCAAAGCGGTAGATTACGGCCTGGCGGATCCTTCGGATATGGGTGGTGCCATGGTACCGGCAGCTTTTGATACCTTACTTTCCCATTTTAAAGAAACTGGCTTAGACTATGATTATTATGATTTATTAGCTACAGGAGATTTAGCAAGCTTTGGCCATCAGCTCTTAGTTAGGCTTTTAAAGGAACAAGGCATAAGTTTTGGCTCAAAACTCACTGACTGTGGAATAATGATTTATCATCCAGAGCAGCAGGTCAATGCTGGCGGCAGCGGGGCTGCCTGTTCGGCTCTGGTTACGGCGGGATATGTTTTTAACCAGCTAAGTCAGGGAAAAATAACAAAGTTTCTGGGACTGGGTACTGGAGCTTTATTATCTCAGGTTACAACGCAGCAGGGAATGACCATACCGGCAATTGCCCATGCGGTTTCTTTTGAAAGTTATTGACGGAGGGATGGCTGTGGAGTATTTGTTTAGTTTTTTAATAGGTGGCCTTATTTGTTTAATAGGGCAATTATTGATGGATTTAACGAGTTTTCGAGTAACTCCTGCCCATGTGTTAGTCTTGTTTGTATCTGCCGGGGCCTTTATCTCTGGTTTCGGTGTTTATGAAAAGTTAATAAGTTTTGCTGGTACCGGGGCAACCATACCCTTGACTGGCTTTGGTCATTTATTGGCTCAGGGGGCAATGGAAGGTTTTAAACAAAAGGGCCTTTTAGGTCTTTTGGGTGGCGGTGTCCAGAATGCAGCTGCCGGGATTGCTGCAGCTATTATCGCCGGCTATGTTATTGCCCTTCTTTTTAAACCCAAAGGTTAAGTATAGAAATTTAAAACCCGGGGAATGCTAATAAAGATGGGGTGGTTTAGGTGATAATAGGAATTCCGCGGGGATTATATTTTTATGATTTCTACCCTTTTTGGGAAACTTTTTTTCAAGAATTAGGTGTAGAAGTTAGAACTTCAAAACCTACCGATAAAGAAATATTAAATTTAGGGGTAGAAAAGGCTGTAGATGATGCTTGTCTTCCAGTTAAAGTGTTTTTTGGTCATGCAGAGTATTTAAAAGACAGGGTAGATTTTCTTTTTGTTCCGCGTTTGGTAAGTGAATATAAACGCACCTATATCTGTCCGAAGTTTCTGGGGCTGCCGGAAATGGTGGCTTACCGCTTAAAAGCAAAAAATATCTTATCCCAGGATTTAACTTTTTATAAAAATTGGTGGGGATTTTACCGGGGCATTTATGCTTTAGGAAAAAAAATTACTCCCAAAAGCTCCAAAATTGTTAAAGCTATTTATTTTGCCAAAAAACGGCAAAAAGAATTTTTACAGAAAAAAAAGCTAGGATATCAACCTGTTGATTTATTAGAGCTAAAAAACTATACCCCTGATTTAAAAAAACCGCTTTTTGCAGTAATCGGTCATGCTTATAACATAAATGACCGCCATGCCAGTATGGATTTAATTTACAAAATCCGCCGCCTAGGGGGTGAAGTTTTAACTCCCGATAACGTTCCGTTTAAGGAAGCATTACAAAAGGCAGGTAATCTTCCCAAAAAACCTTTTTGGAGCTTTGCTGTGAAAAATTTTGGTGGAGCTTTATATTTAAATGAAAAATATCCTTTAAAAGGGATAATAAGCGTAAACTCTTTTGGTTGTGGGCCTGATTCGTTGATAACCGAACTTACCGAACGTTACTTAAAAAAAGTAAATTCTCTTCCCATCTTAAATCTTACCGTTGATGAACATACCGGTGAGGCGGGACTTATCACCCGCTTGGAAGCTTTTTGGGATATGACGGTAGAAAGGAGTTTTGCCGGTGAAAGTAACGTACCCGCACATGGGCAATATGGCCTTGGGAGTTAAAACTATGCTTGAAGAATTGGAGGTTAAGGTGGTTTTACCCCCACCAATTACCAAAAAAACTTTAACTTTAGGAACTAAATATGGTCCGGAATTTGCTTGTCTGCCGTTTAAGATTAACCTGGGAAATTTTATTGAAGCGTATGAACTGGGAGCCGATACAATCTTAATGGCAGGAGGAACTGGTCCCTGTCGGTTTGGTTATTATGCTTATGTAGAACAGGAAATTTTAAGAGATTTGGGTATTTATTATGACCTCTTGGTGTTAGAACCTCCTGAACGAAATATCTTGGAATTCATTACCAAATTAAAAAAACTTACCGGCAACAAACCCTTACCCCAGGTAATTCGGGCTATTAAAAAAGGCTTTTTCAAAATAAAAGCGGCGGATGAAATAGAAAAAAAGGCAGCCTTTTTTCGAGCTAGAGAGCTTACAAAAGGGGTAACAGACCGAGTTTGGCAGGAGTTTTTAAGAAATTTAGATCAAGCTAAAAACGAAAAAGAAATAAATGAAGCCATGAATATGGCAAAGGAAAGTTTGGCCAGCATTCCGGTGGATTTAACCCGCAAAGTGCTAAAAGTCGGGGTGGTAGGTGAAATTTATACCCTGTTAGAACCTTTTACTAATTTCAATATTGAACGTCATTTAGGAAATTTAGGGGTAGAAGTTTGTCGCACTATTTATTTAAGCGAATGGGTCAACGACCATCTTTTTATGGGACTTTTTAGAAATTTTAGCCGGCATGAGGAAATTGTAAGGGAAGCAGCTCCTTACCTTTGTCATTTTGTCGGCGGTCACGGACAGGAAACGGTAGGGGGGGTAAAATACTTAAAAAAACAGGGGTATGATGGGGTAATCCAGCTTTTACCTTTTACCTGTATGCCGGAAATTGTGGCTCAAGCGGTATTGCCGGAGGTAAGTGAACAGCTTGATATACCGGTTTTAACTCTAGTGGTGGATGAGCATACCGGTGAAGCTGGACTTCTTACCCGGCTAGAAGCCTTTTGTGATCTTTTAAGCTTTCGCAAACAAAGAGGAGGAAATTATGAAAAAAGGCTTATATCTGGGTGTTGATGTGGGCTCGGTAAGTACAAACCTGGTGGTAATAAATGAAAACCGGGAGATTTTAGCAAATCTTTACTTAAGGACCAACGGTCGGCCGCTTACGGCCTTAAAAGAGGGGTTGAAGAAGATTTACGACGGGTGTCGGGAAAAGGAAATTTTAGGAATTGGAACTACCGGCAGTGGTCGGCAATTGGCAGCTTTAGTGTTAGGGGCAGATGTGGTGAAAAATGAAATCACAGCCCATGCGGTTGCCGCCGGTTATCTGGTACCTGGAGTGCGGACTATTTTGGAAATTGGCGGTCAGGATTCCAAACTAATCCTTTTAAAAGATGGAGTAGTTACCGACTTTGCCATGAATACCGTTTGCGCTGCCGGTACCGGGTCGTTTTTAGACCAGCAGGCCCAAAGGTTAAATATTCCCATTGAAAAGTTTGGGGAAATTGCTTTAAAATCAAAAATGCCCGTACGGATTGCTGGACGCTGTGCGGTTTTTGCTGAGTCGGATATGATCCATAAACAGCAAATGGGATGTAGTCTTGAAGATATTTTGGCCGGACTTTGCGACGCTTTGGTTCGAAACTATTTAAATAATTTAGCTAAAGGTAAAAAGCTTTATGATAAAGTAGTTTTTCAGGGAGGGGTTGCCGCCAATTCTGGGATGCGGGAAGCCTTTGCCCGGGTGCTTGGAACAGAAATTATTGTGCCGCCATATTTTAATGTCATGGGAGCTTTAGGGGCTGCCTTAATTGCTGCTTTTGAACAGGAAAAACAATCTTTTAAGACTAAATTTAAAGGATTTAACTTAAAAGATGTTGAATTTAAAACGGAAAATTTTGAGTGTCAAAACTGTCCCAACCTTTGTGAAGTGGTTAAAATATATGAAGGAGATAAAGTTGCAGGTTACTTAAATGACCGTTGTGGTCGGTACAGCCAAGCATACCTTAAAAAATTAGCGGTTAGTGGTTGACGAAACTTAAAGTAAAGTGTTATAGTTACAATTAAGAATGCCTAATTAAGAAAATATTGTATACCTCATCTCTCTTTTGAGGTGAGGTAGAGGTGCGAACGGTCAAGAGTAGCCGGGCAAAAACCCCGCAGGTTGATGCTGTCCGGTGAAAGGGGCCTTCGCCGAAATCCCTTGCGGTTGCGGACGCAGGGGGTTGGGCCTATGCCGAACAGGTATAGGACTGTCACCCGTTTAGACGGGTGGAGCGCTACCTTGCTGGGAGCTGAGGTATTTCCTCGTGTTACCGCATGCCTATTGCGGGTCTTTGGGGAAATACCAAGGGCCCGCAATATTTTATTATTATTGAGGAGGAGTTGGCATGCGATTTACCGGAACAATGAAAGTAAATGAAAAAGGACACTTAGAAATTGGCGGTGTGGATACGGTAGATTTAGCCCGGGAGTTTGGGACCCCACTTTATATTTTGGATGAGGCGGAGTTTCGAAAAAATTGTCGGGAATATTACCATAGTTTTACCGAAAAACGACCGGATTCTTTAGCTATTTATGCCGGTAAAACCCTTTTAACTACAGCTATTTGTCGTTTGGTTGATGAAGAAGGTCTGGGGCTTGATGTGGTATCGGGGGGAGAGCTTTATACCGCTTTAAAAGCAAATTTCCCAATGCATAAAGTATTTTTCCATGGTAACAACAAAAGCCCTGAGGAAATTAAACTTGGTGTTGAGGCAGGAGTTGGCCGTTTTGTTGTAGATAATCTTTACGAATTGTATCTTTTAAACGATATTGCCCACGCTCAAAAAACCAGGCAAGCTATACTATTAAGAATTAGTCCGGGAATTGAAGCCCATACCCACGAGTATATAAAAACCGGCCAAATTGACAGCAAATTTGGTTTTCCCATTGAAACAGGACAGGCTATCGATGCTGTAATCCGGGCTTTAGAGCTAGAAAATATTGAGTTAAAAGGTTTTCACTGCCATATCGGTTCCCAAATTTTTGAGCTTGATTCCTTTGCCCATACGGTGGAAGTAATGACCGAGTTTATGGCTGAGGTCTACAAAAATACCGGCTTTATGACCCAAGAGCTGGATTTAGGAGGGGGCCTTGGTATTTACTATACCGCTGGAGATAATCCCCCCGCGGTAGACGCTTTAGCGGAGGTTATTTTTAATACCTTAGAAAATCAATGCCAAAAACTTGGGCTAAAGGTACCCCGGGTGGTGGTAGAGCCCGGAAGGTCAATTGCAGGGCCGGCAGGGAGCACCTTGTATACGATTGGGGCTATTAAAGATATTCCCGGGATTCGGACTTATGTTGCGGTTGATGGAGGTATGGGGGATAATCCCCGGCCGGCATTGTATCAGGCAAAGTATGAAGCAATAGTGGCCAATAAAGCTAACGCCAAGCCAGTAAAACTGGTCTCCATTGCCGGAAAGTGCTGTGAATCGGGTGATATGCTTATCTGGGATATTGAGCTGGCGGAAATAAAACCGGGGGATCTTTTATTGATTAGCAATACCGGAGCGTACAACTATACTATGTCCATGAATTATAACCGTCTGCCCCGGCCAGCTATGGTCTTAGTAGGTGGCGGCCGGGCGGAACTAATTGTGCGCCGGGAAACCTATGATGATTTATTAAGGCATGATCTAATTCCGGTTCATTTAAAAAATAGGAAAGTTGCCCAGATATATTAGAATTAAATCCCTCTGATTCTTCCATACTAATACCTAGAATCAGGGGGTTTTTTTATGAAGATTAGCTGGGGCGAAGGAGTAGTCCTAATTATTGGGGTTAGTATTGGGTCTGGGATTATCTCTCTACCGGCTGTTATGGCTGATGCTGCGAAAAGTTCTGGTTGGTGGCTTATCTTGCCTGGGGGCCTTATAAGCCTTTTATCCCTTTTAGCCATTGTTTGGGTGCAAAATTACTGGCCTAACCAAGACTTTATTGAATACGGGGATAAACTTTATGGTAAGTTTTTAAGTCGTTTATTTGCAGTAATTTTTGTTTATTATTTTCTTTGGCTGGGAAGTCTTGTGATTCGGGTTTTTGCTGATTTTACTGCCGATACTTTACTTGAAGAAACTCCGGTGTATGTGTTAATATTGTTTTTTTTAACAGGAATTTTTTATTTTTGCAATACGGGCTTTGATACGGTAAAAAACGTCAACTTAATTTTTATGCTAATTAAAATATCATTATTGCTTATTATAGTATTTTTCGTGATGAATAAGTGGGATTTGGAAAATTTAAGGCCTTTTGTAAGCCCTGAAATAAATGTTGTAAAAAGCATCTTGGGAAGTGTATTTTCTTTTTCCGGTTATGGCATCTTTCTTTACCTTGCTAAGGGCTTTAAGGGTTTAAAAGATGGAATAAAAGCTTCTGTATTAGGAATGGGAGCAGTGACTATTACTTACATGTCTGTTTGCCTGGTAGGCTTATTAATTTTTGGACCCACTAATATAGCCAGGATGCGTTATCCCACTTACGAGATAATAAAAATGATGAATCTTGGTAATGTGGTTTATCGGTTGGATAGTTTATTAATTGCTGGCTGGATGACGGCAATTTTTACTGTAGTGGGGCTTTGTGTGTTTACTTCCCTTCTGGTTTTGCAAAAAGCTTTTGAGCAAAAGGACTACCGTCATTTAACTGCTCCGGTCTTACTGCTTTTGTTTTTCTGGGCTCTCTCGCCCCAGAATATTGCAGAGGTTAAGGACAATCTGGGGACGATGTCAGTAATGGCTTTATTTGTGGAAAATCTGTTTCCTTTTCTTTTGCTGGTTTTAACCTTAATAAAGAAAAAGCGGGCCGGCTAATACCGGCTTTTTTTGTTCACATCATGCGTTTCATGGTATAATTATATAGATTAGGAATAGAGGAGAGTAGCTATGGATTTAATTACCACCCACCATAACATGGACTTTGACGGTCTGGCGTCCATGGTGGCTGCCAACCTTTTATACCCCAAGGCAAATCTTTTATTACCTGGAAAGGCTTTGCCAGCGGTAGAAGAATTTTTAGCCCTTTATAAAGATAGGTTAAAAATCCAGCAAAAACTCTATAATCCTCGGGAAATCAAACGCCTTATTCTGGTAGATAGTTCTGAACTTACCCGCTTTTCTCATTTAAAGCCTTATCTAACGGAAGAAGTGGAAATTATCTTATATGATCATCATCCGTTAGCTCCGGATCTTAAGCCATACCTAACCGAAAAGGTAGTTAAGCCCTGTGGGGCTACGGTAACTTTATTAATTCAACGCTTGAAAGAATTGGACCTGAAGATTTCCTCGGTGGAAGCTACCGTTATGGCTTTAGGTATTTATCAGGATACTGGCGGTTTATTGTATCCCTCAACAACTAAGGAAGACATTGCTGCTCTTTTATACTTATTTAATTTTGGTGTAAACCTTGAAGTGGTGCAGCGATTTTTAAAACGGCCCTTATCCCGGGAACAGGAGCTTTTATTAAAAGAGCTTATTAAAAACGCAGTGACCGAAGAAAAAGAAGGTCTTTCTTACCTTGCCACCTGGGCAAAAACCGATGATTATTTACCGGGACTTTCGTACATGGCCAGTTATCTAATGGAGCTTCACCAACCGGATATCTTAGTAATGGCTGTAGAGATGGACAAATCTGTGCATTTGGTTGGTCGGTCTTCAAAAGAGGAAATTGATTTGCGCTCCATTCTTTATGGCCTTAGGGTAAAGGGGCACCCCCAGGCGGTTTCAGGAGTGCAAAAGGGAAAAAAGGTCAAAGAAGTTTTAGATTTAGCTTTAAAATTATTGCGGAATTTCAAAATTCCTGCAAAGACTGTAAAAGAAGTTATGAGCTGGCCGGTTAAATTTGTAACAACGGAAAGCACCATAGAAGAAGCCCGAAAAATTATGGTGCGCTATGGTCATTCGGGCTTACCGGTGTTAGATGGGGATAAATTGGTAGGTATTATCTCGCGGAGGGATGTGGATAAGGTTATCCATCACAACTTAGGTCATGCACCGGTAAAAGCTTATATGAGTAAAAACCCAATTACGATAAATCCTGAGGCGTCAATAGAAGAAGCACTTTCTTTATTAATAAAACATGATATTGGACGGCTACCAGTAGTGAAAGAAGGACGACTTTTGGGGATTGTTTCGCGAACGGACCTTTTAAAGCTTTTCCACCAGCCCGAAGAATTAAAACCTCATAAAACCCTTTACCGGGAAGGAGGTTTTGCGTTAAACTTAAAGAAACTTCTGGAGGAGAATATTCCCCCTGAGGGTCTCGAGTTAATTAATACTGTGGGAAAAACGGCGAGTCTTCTTGGGATGCGGGCCTTTCTGGTAGGAGGAATTGTTCGGGATTTGCTATTAGGACAAAAGCAAAAAGATCTGGATTTTGTTGTGGAAGGGGATGCCCTTTTGCTGGTTAAGGAGCTTGGCAAAAACCTTCCAACTTTAAAATTAATTTCCCATGAACGCTTTAAAACCGCTTCAATAATTTTAAAAAACGGGCAAAAGGTAGATTTTGCTACCTCCAGGGTCGAATTTTATCAATATCCCGCTGCCCTGCCGGAGGTAGAAGCCTCAACAATTAAAGAAGATTTATACCGGCGGGATTTTACCATAAATTCCATGGCGCTTGAAATAACTTTTGGCCATATAGGTGAACTCTATGACCCTTTTGGCGGATTTGCGGATTTACAAGAAGGGATAATTAGGGTATTACATAACTTAAGCTTTATTGAAGATCCTACCCGAATTTTGCGAGCACTGCGCTTTTTGGGGAGATTTAATTTTAAATTGGAGGATAACACCGAAAGTCTCTTGTTAGATGCAGTTTCCAGTGGTCTTTTAGAGTTAACTTCTCCCGGACGAATTCTTCAGGAAATAAAGCTTTTTTTTGCGGAAAAAGATATTTTTAAGATACTAAAGCTTTTAAATCATTACGGAGTTTATACCGAAGTTTTTCCAAAGGCCCATTATGAGGAGGAATTTTTAAGCCGTTATTTTACTTTTTCTTTTGAATTTTCCCGTTATTTGAAAGAAATAAAAATTCCCTGGCTTTTTGGGGTGATTGGCATTTATGCCAAAAATTTAACTGAAATTAGTAAATTTAGGAAAAAATATCCTTTAACCCGAGAAGAAGAGGAGACATTAATAAAAGTAACTAAGGGTATTGGCGAGGCTTTAAAGCTTTTACCTTCTCCCCGGGATATTAAAGGGCATGAAATTTATGAAACATTAAAGAATCTACCGCCGGAGGGTTTTTGGGCTTTATATCTTCTTCTTGATCGCTACCGGGCTAAGGTGCGTTTTCGCCAGTATTTGGAAGAGTTAAGATTTATTAAACCTAAGATTACCGGGGAAGACTTAAAAGCTTTAGGGCTAAAGCCAGGCCCTTTGTTTCGGGAGATTTTAAATAAAATAAAAGCCCTCAAAATAGATGGGGTCTTAAAAGAGCAAAAGGATGAAATTCTTTATGTTAGACAAAATTATCTTTCCTAAGGAGAGAAAAGATGGATAACGTTTTTAGCTTTTTAAGTATACCTTCTCTATATGATTTAGGAGTAATGCTTCCGGGAATAATCCTGGGCCTTACAGTTCACGAATTTAGCCATGCTTTGGTGGCCAGCCAATTAGGCGACGATACTCCCCGAAGGGAAGGAAGGCTTACCCTATCGCCTTTTGCCCACTTAGATCCTTTGGGCTTTCTAATGCTTTTGTTGGCAGGATTTGGATGGGCCAAACCGGTACCGGTTAATCCCTATAACTTTCGGGGAGAGCCGCGCACGGGCATGGCCCTGGTAGCTGTTGCCGGGCCGTTATCTAATTTTGCTTTAGCTTTTGTTATAATTATCTTTTTGGCTTTAGGGGGAATACGTCTTCCCTATGCTTGGGAGATAGGAATTACTGCGGTAGCAATTAATGTCTCTTTAGGAGTATTTAACCTTCTACCAATTTTTCCTTTAGATGGTGAGAAAATCTTTGGCCGGTTTTTTTCCTACCGGGTGCAGGAATTTATGGCTAGCTACGGGCAGGCAATTTTATTACTTTTGTTGTTTACGGGTGTAATTTCCTATATATTGCAACCAATCACAAAATTTATCTTAAATATTTATTATTTAATTTTTAAATTACTGGTGGGATAGGAGGATAACATGGAAAAAGTTGTTTTAAGTGGAATGAGACCTACAGGAAAGTTGCATTTAGGCCATTTGTTGGTGCTGGAAAACTGGGTTAAGCTGCAGGCAGAAGCAAAATGCTATTATATGATTGCGGACTGGCATGCTTTAACTACTGAATACGAAAATACTGGAAGCATTCTCCAGAATATTGAAGATTTGACTTTAGATTTTTTAGCGGCGGGAATTGACCCTGAAAAATCCGCTTTATTTGTTCAATCGGAAGTAAAGGAACATGCGGAATTAGCTCTTTTGTTTGGCATGTTTACACCCCTTTCTTGGTTAGAACGGGTACCAACTTATAAAGACCAAAAGGAAAAGTTAGGGGAGATGGGAAAAGACCTTAATACTTATGGCTTCTTAGGATATCCCCTTTTACAAGCCGCTGATATCTTAATTTATCGAGCAAATTTAGTACCTGTTGGCGAAGATCAGTTGCCCCACTTAGAACTTACCCGGGAGGTGGCGCGACGGTTTAATTATCTCTATGGTGAGGTATTTCCCGAACCCCAGGCGGTGTTACATACCGTGCCTTTATTGCCAGGAATTGATGGCCGGAAAATGAGTAAAAGCTATAAAAATGAAATTGCCATTTCCAGTAGTTCCGAGGAAGTTAACGAGCAGGTAAGGAATATGATAACTGACCCGGCGAGGGTCAGGAAAACCGATCCGGGAAATCCCGAAGTGTGTGTGGTGCATACCTATTACAAAGTATTTTATCCCGAAAAAGTGGCGGAAATTGAAGAGCAGTGTAAAACTGCGGGAATTGGGTGTGTGGCTTGTAAGAACCAACTAGCAGCCAAAATTAACGAAATTTTAGATCCCTTACGGGAAAGAAGGCAGGAATTTTTAAAAGGCAAAAAATACCTGGAAATTTTGGCCCAAGGACGCATTAAAGCTACTCATGCCGCACAAGAAACCATGGGTAAAGTTCGGGAAAAAATGAAGTTGAGGTAAGTCCATGTATAAAATTGTTTTGCCGGTATTTGAGGGACCTTTAGATTTGTTATTACATCTAGTGGAGAAAAACAAAATTGATATTTATGATATAGAAGTTGCGGAAATTACCCGGCAATACCTTTGGTATCTAGAACAATACCAAAAGCACAATTTAGAAATAAAAAGTGAATTTTTAGTGATGGCAAGCCATCTTTTATATCTAAAGGTCAAAATGCTTTTTGGCAAAAATGAGGAAGAAGAAGACCCAAGGACTGAATTAGTAGAGCGATTGGTGATTTACAAAAAATTTAGAGAAGTGGCCCAGTATTTAAAGGAGCTTAAAGGGGCTTTTCCCAATGTTTACCGTCGGAATGTTAACGTTGATGAATTAATAAATATGTACTCAACTCGAGAATTAAAGGAAATCCCTTTAATTAAACTTACTGAAAACTTAAAGCAAATACTTTCACGGCTAGAGGCCAAACCCAAACCTATTTCCTTGCCGGAACAAGAATATACCGTAGAGGAAAAAATGGGGGAAATTTTAAGGAGCTTATTGCGGCAAAATAAGGCCTTACCTTTTGGAGAACTCTTTGCCCGGGTGGAAAGTAAAAGGGAAGCGATAGTATTATTTCTGGCCCTTTTAGAACTTTTACGCCAGGAAGTAATAGAGGCCTGGCAGGTAAAAGCAGACGGGGAAATCTGGATAAGACACCTTGGCGGAAAAGGGAGGAGAGAAGGTGGCGGTCTTGTTTCCAATTAACCTTGAAGGGGCGCTCGAAGCGCTCCTTTTTGTAAGTCCGGAACCTTTACCCCTTAAAAAAATTGCTCAAACCTTGGAGTTATCTCTGGAAGAGACCAGGGAAGTAGTGTTACGGTTGCAGGACAAACTTAACGAAGATCAACGGGGGATAATGTTAAATTTTGCTGAGGAGGAGGTTTGGCTCACCACCCGACCGGATTTTTCCGTTTATATAGAAAGGCTTTTTAAACCACCGGCTCAGCATTTAACTCAGGCTACCCTGGAGACTCTGGCAATTATAGCTTACAAGCAGCCAGTTACCAAGACCGAAATAGAGCTTATTCGGGGAGTAAAAGCTGATAGCTCCATAGCCACCCTTTTGGAACGGGGGCTTATTGAAGAAGCGGGGCGCAAAGAGGCTCCCGGTCGTCCAATACTCTATAGGACTACCGCGAAATTTTTGGAGTTTTTTGGCTTAAAAAGTCTGGAGGAACTGCCACCTTTAAATTTGGAGAATGAACCGGAAAATGATGGAAATAATAGTCTTAAAGATAAGGAAAATTAAAAGAGGTGGCAGCTCTTGGAACTTCTACTTTCTTTTGAGTCTACCAACGATGTAGAAATTAACATTGTTTTTCGCCTTTTCTTTAGGCTTTTGAATTTTGAACTTGCCCTGCCTTTACCGGAATTTACTGAGCATTTGGGGATAAAAATTCCGGTGGTAGGGCATTTAATTTTTCCAACTAAAAAAGTGATGAAAAAAACGGCTAAAATAAAACTTTCGCGGGAAAGGACGCTAAGATTAATAAAAACTTACTGGGATTACCTTAAACTTTTTGATAAAACTAATGCTTATTTTCAAAAAGGGCTAATTATTAAAATGCTTTCGGTAGATTTGGCAACGGGTCTTAAAGATCCTTTTTACTTTGGAGTAGTTTGGGGGATTTTATACTCGTTATTTGGTACTACTTATGCGCTTTTGGCTCAGCGAGTCAAAAAAATGGAAGGGGTTTCTTTTAAAATTAATCCTCGTTTAGAAAACCATTTTTCTTGTAAAGCTTTGGTTTTAATAGAAATTCCCTGGTATCATCTTTCATTAACCTGGGGGTATTTAATAATACTTTTTCTAAAACAGAAAATAAAAGGTATATTTAGGCAACCTTTGGTGCAAATTAAAGGGGAAAAGTAATAACGGAGGTGGGTAAAAAATGGAAGAACAACATCATCCCATTGAAAGTTTAATGAAAACGGCGATGGAAAGCATAAAGGAAATGGTAGATGTAGATACTGTGGTGGGAAGTGCCGTAGAAACCCCCGATGGTAGCGTTATTATTCCGGTATCTAAAGTTACTCTGGGATTTGCTGCTGGGGGCAGTGAATTTTCGACCGGTGACGGCAAAGAAAAATCCCTTCCCTTCGGCGGCGGCAGCGGTGCAGGGGTTTCGGTACAGCCCGTAGGCTTTTTAGTGGTAGGGCAGGGCCAAATTCGTCTTTTACCGGTAGATACCAATGCTTTAGTGGATAAACTTATCGATATGACTCCTGACCTTTTAGCGAAAATCCAAAACATTGTAGGCAAAAATCGCCCAAATCACGACCTCCCCATTGATACCTTCGACACCCCTACCGCCTAATTGGAAAAAATTCTGCCCAGAGTAGTACCGGGCAGAATTTTTTTGTTCTACTGGAGCAGGGGGGTGAATAGGATAGTAGTACAAGCTTTGAGGGGGGATGGGTGTGTTAAATTATCTCTGGGGTGGAATGATGGTCCTGGGGTGTTTGGCTGCTTTTTGGCAGGGAAAACCGGAGCTCATAATCAAAGCCTCGCTAGACGGGGCCAAGCTTGCGGTAGATACTGCCTTTAGCCTTATTAGCATTATTACTTTTTGGCTGGGGATTATGAAAATCATGGAAGAGACAGGAGTGGTAGCAAAACTTGCTCATGCCTTAGCGCCACTTATCCGTTGGCTTTTTCCGGAGGTTCCACCCGGGCATCCTGCAGAAGGAGCCATCCTTTTAAACTTAAGCGCTAATATCTTAGGTTTAGGTAATGCCGCCACTCCTTTTGGCTTAAAAGCCATGGAGGAGCTCTCCCATTTAAACCCCCAAAAAGATACTGCTAGCAGGGCCATGTGCACTTTTCTTGCTTTAAATACCTCTGCTATAACCCTTTTACCTACAACCATTATTGGCCTTAGGCAAAATTTTGGGTCAAAAAATCCCACAGATATAATAATTCCCACTTTTTTAGCAACCCTTTTAGGGTTTTCTGCGGCTTTAATTGCTGATTATCTTTTTAAAAAGTCCAGGTGGTAACGATGTTTTTAACTTTGGGCAACTGGATTTTACCTGTAATCTTGTTTTTTATTGTATTTTACGGTATGTTAAAAAGGGTAAAGGTGTATGAAACCTTTTTAGATGGGGCTAGGGATGGGTTTAACACGGCGGTGCGGACAATTCCCTATTTGGTAGGGATGATTGTTGCCATCAATATCTTTTTCGAATCCGGGGCCATAAAAGTGCTGGCTTTAGGCCTGGAACCGCTTTTCTCCAAACTAGGCATTCCTGTAGAGGTATTGCCCCATGCCCTCTTACGGCCGTTGTCGGGCGGGGCGGCTTTGGGAGTTGCAGCAAAGCTAATGCGCCAATATGGGCCCGATAGCTTAATTGGCCGCCTGGTTTCAACAATGCAGGGAAGTAGCGATACTACTTTTTATGTACTAGCCCTGTATTTTGGCTCTATTGGTGTAAAAAAATTTCGCTATGCCCCATATATTGGTTTAATTGCCGATTTTACCACTTTTCTGGCAGCGGTCTATATAGTTAAAGTATTCTTTGGTTACAGGTGAGGTATAAGATGCAAAAACAAACTAACGGTTTTCTTACGTATTTAATATTTGGTGCTTTATCTGGCGGTTTTTTATTTTGGACCTTTGGCGAGCTGACCGAAGCTATCTTTACCACCAATAAAAATTTTTACTGGGATGAGCTAATTTTAAAGAAAGTTCAAGCGCTAAACTTTCCCGGGATATTTCCCTTAATGAAAGGGATTACTTTTTTAGGGTCTATTGGTTTTTATCTTATGTTTATTCCGGTGGTCTCTTTTGTCTTTTATAAAAAACGACGTTATGATAGCCTTACTGCCTTGCTCGGTAGCACTACAGGAGCATCGGTTTTAAACTATGTCTTAAAACTTCATTACTTAAGGCTTAGACCAACCCTTTATTTCAAAATTACTGAAAGTGGGTACAGCTTTCCCAGCGGTCATGCTATGATCAGCATGGCGGTGTACGGGATGTTTTTTTATCTTTTGGCGAGAAATGCTCCTTCACCGTTAAGATATTACTATATTTTACCAGGACTTGGTTTTCCTCTAGTAATAGGATTTAGCCGGATTTATTTAGGGGTTCACTGGCCCACGGACGTCCTGGGTGGTTTTATAGCTGGTTTATTTTGGCTTATCATAACTATAATAATAACGGAAATTATATTTTGGCGAAAAAGGTGATATTATGGAACGCTTGCAGAAGTATTTAGCAAGGACGGGAGTATCTGCTCGCCGGGATGCCGAACAGCTTATTTTAGCTGGAAGAGTAAAAGTAAATGGTCGGGTAGTAAAAGAGCTTGGTTTTAAAGTCGGCGAAAATGATGTGGTTGAAGTGGATGGAAGGGTAGTAAAACCAGAAAAGCTTATTTATCTATTAATGTATAAACCAGCCGGCTATGTAACTACTGTGGACGACCCTTTTGGACGACCGACGGTTTTATCTTTATTAGCTGGTAAAGTTAAAGAGCGGGTGTTTCCTGTTGGAAGACTTGATATGAATACGGAGGGTTTACTTCTTTTAACCAATGACGGTGAATTGGCAATGGCGTTAACCCACCCCAAGCATCAATTTCCCAAAATGTATTTAGCACTGGTGCGGGGGACGCCTAATCGCTCTAAACTTCTAGAGCTCGAAAAAGGGATTTTGCTGGAAGACGGCTATACAGCTCCGGCAAAAGTGGTTTATAAAAAGCCCTATGGCAAAAACAGCTGGATTGAAATTACTATTCATGAAGGACGAAAACGGCAGGTTAGGAGGATGTTTAAAAAAATAGGCCATCCGGTTTTAAAATTAATCCGTACCCGCATTGGTTTTTTAACCGGCTATGGCCTGAAAAAAGGAAGTTTTCGTTATTTAACCCCGCAGGAAGTTATAAAACTAAAACGCTATGCCCGTTCTACCCGTGGGGAATAGAGGCTCTTTCAAGGTGGGGGTTCCATTTTTCTACCTGGCGGCCACCAAAATCCGCTAAGATATTGGCGGCTTCATTTACCTTTTCTTCTTCGGTTTCAATAATGACAACTACTTCGTTTTGTTTTAATGCTTTTTTTATTTTTTTAATTTTATTTTCGGTAAATCCCAAGGGGAGCAGGGCTTTGTACAAACCCTTTTTTGCGAGATCCCCGGCAATGGGACCGGCAGTTGCAACTTTACCAATTTCCGGTATTTCAAATAATGGCATCTCGACTAGAACTCCGTGGAAATCATGAAGGATGCCAATTTCCCCTGTTCCGGTAATTTCTTCGGCGTATTCTTCATTAAATTTTTTGGTGGTGTAAGGATTTACCGGACAAATCAGGGAAACATAAGAATTAGCGAGCCGGGCGTTGCCAATTAAATCAATAGCCCGTTCTGCTTGTTCTAAAGATTTAAAAGATGCGGTAATTACCTTTTTCACAGTACCCCTCCTAAAAAGGTCTTTTTAATAGCTTTTCTCAAAAGGAGTTCAGATAATGTAGCAAAAAGGCAGGATTTTTTAGGAAAAAAGCGAATACCAAAAGGCAAGGAGGGAAATCGATGAAAAACGAAATACTTGCTCGTGTTCGCTTTGACTACAAAGCCAGAGGTAAAACCAAATTTCTTCTTGGTGGAAAAACTTCGGATAAAATGGCGGAAGAAATCAGGGAAAGTCAAGTGGCAAAGCTTAGAAATCTTCCGTTTCAGGGGATTACTGTCGAAGATATAGATATCGGGGTGGATATTTATACGGTCTTTGATGAGCTTACTAACGCCGAGGTGTCTTTTGCTCCGGTTTTAATTACTTTAAAAGCCGATAGTTTAGAGGACTTAATCCGTTTTGTGGCAACGGAGGAATTTAAAAAAATAGAAATTTTTGAGCCCCAAGAACTTGTCTTAAGCAAAAATGAAGCGGAAAAAATGATTTTTCGCCTGGTAGAGGAGATCAACCGCTTAAGAGAATTTATTGAAAAAAAATATCTGGGGAAGTAAAAATGAAAAGGACTGTAGTTGTTGGAGGGGGAGCCGCCGGTATGATGGCGGCTTTAAATTCCTCGGGAGAAGTAATTTTATTAGAAAAGACCGATTCGCTGGGAAAAAAACTGGGGCTTACTGGGAACGGACGGGGAAATATTACCAATTTAACTCCAATTAACGAGTTTTTGGAGTATTACCATAACGGAAAGTTTTTAAAAAAAGCGCTTTTTACTTTTACCAATGAAGATTTAATAACATTTTTTACCCAACAGGGCTTAAGTTTAAAAGTTGAGGAGAAAAAAATTTTTCCTGCCAGCGACCGAGCTAAAGATATCGTAAAACTCTTTGAAAGGCTTTTGGTAAAAAAAGGGGTTAAAATATTTTTCAACCAAAAAGTAATCGATCTCATAGTTTCTGATGCTAAAATCCTTGGCGTTCGGACAAAAGATAACGACTACTTTGCGGATAAAGTAGTCATTGCAACTGGCGGGGCCTCTTTTCCCCAAACTGGCAGTTCCGGGGATGGTATATTGTTGCTGAAAAAATTAGGGCATAATATAATTCCTTTGCGCCCTGCTTTAGTACCTTTAAAACTTAAGGAAAAGGTAGCTGATTTAAGCGGTATTTCCTTAAACAATGTAGATTTAACCCTGTTATCTTCGGGAAAAAAGCTTAAAACAAAACGAGGGCCGATCCTTTTTACCCATTTTGGGGTTTCGGGCCCGGCGGTATTAAATCTTAGCTGTTATATACCGCAAAATTTAAAGGAAGTAGAAATTAAGATTGATTTTTGCCCCGAATATTCACCTGAAGAATTAACTAACTTAATGATAAATGCAGGAAATAAAATATTAAAAAATGCTTTGCCCCTGAAACTTCCGGAAAAGCTTAGGGAGTGGCTTTTAATACATTTCGGCTTAAATCCTGGAAATACGGTAAAAGCTACTGCTCCCAAAACCCTTCGTAAGCTAAGCGAAGCTTTAAAAGCTACCCCTTTTACCTTGGTTGATACCTTGCCTTTAGAGGCAGCTTATGTCACGGCAGGAGGGGTGGAGGTTCGGGAAATTAATCCTTCAACAATGGAATCAAAAATTATAAAAGGCCTTTATTTAGCCGGGGAAATAATTGATTGTCATGGCGAATCGGGTGGTTTTAACTTGCAGATGGCTTTTTCTACTGGATTTTTAGCTGGTAAAAGTTAAAAATTAATTGGTTTATGAAGTTTTTGCGTGTATAATTGATTTTGAAAGTTTGTTGAGGAGGGTCAATATGCCAAATATCGGCAGTAAAAAAGCTGCCAAAGCAGCATTGATGATGGCTTTAACCGAAACTCGCGAGGAAGAAAAGGAATTAAAATCAAAACTTGCCCAGGAAAATATCCGGGCAGCAGCGGTTGATTACGGCGGTGACTTTATTTCTGCGGTTAATAAAATTGTGGAGCGGGCTGTTGTGGCTGCTAAACGCGAAGGAGTTATAAAAGAAACCCATGCCGATGAAGGTGCTGTAGCCGGTGCTACTCGCGAGGCGATTTCCCAGCTTATGGCCAAAGCTCTAGGTTTAAATGTAGGAGGGAAAATTGGGATTGCCCGTTATCAGGACCACGTGGCGGTAGCGGTCTTTTTTGGCGTAGGACTTCTCCATTTAGATGAGGTTGGAGTTGGCCTTGGACACCGGGCAGTTCCCTAAGGGGGGATTTAATGCTGAAAGGTATTCGGGGAGCTATTTCCGTGGAAAGGGATACTCCCGATGCTATAAAAGAGGCAACAGTTGAATTACTTGCGGCTATTTTTCAAGAGAACAAACTTTCCCGGGAAAAGATAACGGCAGTTTTCTTTACCCAAACCGCCGATTTAGTTACTGCTTATCCTGCTAAGTTTGCCCGGGAATTTGGGTTAAAGGATGTTCCTTTAATGTCAGCCCAGGAACCTAATGTTGTAAATAGCTTGCCCCGGGTAATTCGGGTCTTAATTTTGGCCCAAGTTAATGAGGGTGACGGAATAAAACATGTTTATTTAAAAGAGGCTCTAAAACTCCGCCGGGATTTAGCCTAAGTTTTATTAGAGCTAGCCTTAAAGAAGGGGTTAACTTGCTTTTACTTATTGACAACTACGATTCCTTTACCTATAATCTTGTTCAATACTTTCAGATTCTTGGTGAGCAGGTAACGGTTTATCGTAATGATAAAATAACGATACCGGAAATATTAGAGTTAAATCCCAATTACATCGTGATTTCTCCAGGACCCTGTACTCCCAAGGAAGCGGGGATAAGCCTTGAGGTGATAAAAAGCCTGCCTTACTTTCCTATTCTGGGAGTGTGCCTTGGGCATCAAGCAATAGGTCAGGTCTTTGGCGGGAGGGTAGTAAGAGCAAAACGACCAATGCACGGGAAAATTTCTCCGGTTTTCCACGATGGTCAAAGGATTTTTAAAGGAATTCCTTCGCCTTTTTTAGCTACCCGCTATCATTCGTTAATTGTAGAATTGCCTCGTGGTTTAGAGCTAATTATTTCTGCTAAAACCGCTGAAGGCGAAATTATGGGCTTAAGGCATAAGATTTTTCCCATTGAAGGGGTGCAATTTCATCCCGAGGCAATTCTTACCGAGCATGGGCTTACCCTTTTAAAGAATTTCTTAGAGGTTTACCGCAAGGGGGTGGAACGATGGAGCTAAAAGTCAGCCGGAAAAGTAAAAGTAAAAAAACTGTCATTACAGTAAAAGATGTCAAGATCGGAAATGGTGACCCCGTGATTATTGCTGGCCCCTGTGCGGTAGAAGGGGAAGAAGAGTATATAGCGGAAGCATTATTTTTAAAAGAAGCGGGAGTGCAAATTTTAAGGGGTGGTGCGTTTAAGCCCCGAACCTCTCCCTATGCTTTTTCTGGGCTTGGGGTAGAGGGATTAAAAATTTTAGCCAAAGCCCGGGAAATCACAGGACTTCCGGTAGTTACCGAAGTTATGGACCCCCGGGATGTAGAAATTGTGGGGAAATATGCGGACATCTTGCAAATTGGTAGCCGGAACATGCAAAATTTTACTTTATTAAAGGAAGTGGGCCTAGTAGATAAACCGGTTTTATTAAAACGGGGTTTAGCAGCAACGATTAAAGAGTGGTTTTTAGCAGCAGAGTATATCGTAAATAGTGGCAACGAACAGGTAATTTTGTGTGAGCGGGGTATCCGCACCTTTGAAGATTACACCCGGAATACCTTTGATCTTGCCGGCATGGTTGCCGCTTTAGATTTAACCCATTTGCCGGTAATTGCGGACCCTTCTCATGCTACCGGCCGTAGCGAATTGGTAGGTCGAGTTGCTTTAGGGGCGCTTGCCGCCGGGGCCGATGGGATTATGGTGGAAGTACATCCCCATCCCGAGGAAGCTTTATCCGATGGGCGTCAATCTTTAGATTATGAAGAATTTAAAAAGTTAATGTCTGTAATTAAAAGGTTTAAAAGCCAAAGCGTTTAGCTTTCGGCTTTTTTTCAAATTTAAAAAGGGGGAGCGGCAGGATGGTTAGAAAAAGTGTGCAAAATTTAAAACCTTATGTGGCGGGAAAGCCTATTGAAGAGGTAGAACGGGAGCTTGGAATTACCAATATTGACAAACTTGCTTCCAACGAAAACCTCTGGGGCATTTCTCCCAAAGTGGCCGAGGCTATTAAAGAAGCGGTAGAGCAAATTAATTATTACCCCGATGGGGGGGCTTTTCGTCTTAAAGAGAAAATTGCGGTTAAATATGGAGTAGCCTTAGACCAAATTATCCTCGGAAACGGTTCCGATGAACTGGTAATGTTTTTAGCGATGACCTTAATTGATCCTGGTGATGAAGCGGTCATGCCGGTTCCGAGCTTTCCCCGGTATGAACCGGTGGTAACGATGATGAGTGGGGTAGCCCGGGAAATACCCTTAAAAGAGCACCGCTTAGACTTAGAAGCCATGGTTAGGGCGATTAACGAAAAAACTAAACTTATCTACCTTTGCAATCCCAATAACCCTACCGGCACGTATATAACCCAAACGGAGTTGGAACAGTTTTTAAATGAGGTACCGCCTAACGTTACGATTGTACTTGACGAAGCTTACTTTGAATTTGCCAAAGTTAATCCTGATTATCCCGATGGGTTTAATTATTTCCAAAAACGCCCCAACATAGTAGTTTTAAGAACTTTTTCCAAGGCTTACGGCTTAGCCGGGTTGCGAATTGGCTATGGCTTTGCACCAGCTGAGCTAGCCAAAGCAATTAATAGTTTACGCCCGCCTTTTAACGTTAACTTTCTTGCCCAGCGAGCGGCTCTGGCAGCTCTAGACGATGAAGAATTTGTTGCTGAAGTGGTGAAAAATACCAATAGTGGAAAAGAATATATTTACGGTGAATTAAAGAAGCTGGGTTTAGCCTATATCCCTTCAGCAGCAAACTTTTTGATGGTTAAAACAGGAAAACCGTCCCAAATTGTTTTTCGGGAATTATTAAAGCGAGGGGTGATTGTCCGCTCGGGGGATATTTTTGGCATGGACGACTGGATTAGGGTAACAGTAGGTACTCCTTCCCAAAATAAACGGTTTTTAAATGAGCTTAGGGTAGTCTTAGAAAAAATTTAAGGGGTTTTGGAAGATGAAAGTGACTTTAGCTAAATCTGGCTTAAAAGGGGAATTAACGGTTCCCGGGGATAAGTCGATCTCCCATCGGGCTTTAATTTTTGGAGCTTTGGCGGAAGGAATTACCGAAATAGAAAACTTTCTGGTGGCCCGGGATACTTTAGCTACTTTAAACTGCTTAAAAAAGTACGGGGTAAGAATTTCAAGAAGCAAAAACCAAGTGAAGGTTTTAGGAACAGCCCAAAATTTTTCTGAACCAAAAGATATCCTCAATGCCGAAAACTCCGGAACTACTATAAGACTTTTATCTGGAGTTGCCGCTACTTTTCCTTTTGTTTCGGTTTTTACTGGCGATAAATCCTTACGCCAGCGGCCAATGAAGCGGGTTTTAGAGCCCCTAAGTCAGATGGGGGCAAAAGTTCTTGCCCGAGCCGAGGGGAACTACGCTCCCTTTGCAATAAATGGGGGGAAGCTTGTTGGGCGGGATTTTACGCTAAAAAAAGCTAGTGCTCAGGTAAAATCCGCTTTAATCCTGGCAGGACTTCGAGCTTCGGGCACCACTACGGTAACTGAACCCAATCTTTCCCGGGACCACACCGAAAGGATGTTAGAAGGGTTTGGGGTAAAAATTGAAAGAAGTGGCCAGACTATAGCCATTATCGGGGGGCAAAAGCTTTATGGTCAAAAAGTAGTGGTACCCGGGGATTTTTCGTCGGCGGCTTTTTTTATCGTTGCGGCTTTAATCGTACCCGAAAGTCACCTTTTACTCAAGAATGTCGGGTTAAATCCTACCCGTACTGGTCTTTTAACTGTTTTAAAGGAAATGGGGGCTAAGATTAACCTCCTAAACTTACGGGAAACCGGAGGTGAACCGGTGGGGGATATTGAGGTTTTTACTTCTCCTTTAAAGGCGGTGGAAGTCCCACCAGAAATAGTACCGGCCATGATTGATGAATTTCCTATTTTAGCGGCAGCGATGGCTCATGCCGAAGGGGTCAGTGTGGTCCGGGGGGCTGAAGAACTTCGGATTAAGGAATCGGATCGTATTAAAAGCATAGTTGGGGAGTTCAGTAAAATGGGGGTTATGGTGGAAGAACTGCCCGATGGCTTTAAAATAACCGGTGGACGGCGCCCCTTGGGAACGATCGTCGATTCCCACCACGACCATCGTATTGCTATGACTTTAGGAGTATTAGGTTTAACGGCGGTAGGCTCTACCGAAATCTTAAATGCTGAGGCGGTGGCTATTTCCTATCCTGACTTTTTTGTCCAATTAACGAAACTTTTAGAAGGAGCGTAACTTATGAGAATTGCCATTGACGGACCCGCGGGAGCAGGAAAAAGCACTGTTGCGAAAATCTTAGCCCAAAAGCTTGGTTATACTTATCTTGATACCGGCGCTATGTATCGGGCCGTTACGGTTTTACTTTTAAAGGAAGGTTTGAGTTTTACGGATGAAGAGAAAATTAAAAAACTGCTGCAAGTAATGGATCTGAAAATAATTCCGGAAAAGGATGGACAAAAAATTTATTTAAACGGTCAGGATATAACCGAGGTTATAAGAACCCCTCGGGTTTCCGAACTTGTAGCGAAAGTTTCTGCCCTACCGGTAGTGAGGGAACATTTAACTAAGCTTCAGCGGGAATATGTCACCCGGGGAGAAATAATTGCCGATGGTCGCGATATGGGAACCGTGGTCATGCCTGAGGCGGAAGTAAAAATTTTTTTAACCGCCTCTCCCGAAGAACGGGCCCGACGGCGGTATCAGGAACTTAAGGCAAAAGGTTTTGCTGTTAGTTATGAAGAAGTTTTAAAAGAGGTTTTAAAACGCGATGAAGTAGACACCACCCGGAAGGTATCACCTTTAAAACAAGCTCCCGATGCGATTTTAGTGGATACTACTGGTCTTTCGATAGAACAAGTGGTGGATACACTCTTAAGGATAATTAGGGGGAAGAGGAATGTTTTATAACTTTGCCCGGGCTCTAGCCCGGTGTTTTATGCTGGTTTTTAAAGGGATGAGGGTGGAAGGTTTAGAAAATGTACCGAAAACCGGTCCCTATATCGTGATTGCCAACCATGAAAGCTATTTAGATCCGGTGGCGGTAGGTTGTGCCCTGCCCCATCAGGTTTATTTTATGGCAAAAAAAGAACTTTTTGCTGTTCCCCTTTTAGGTTTTATCATCAAGAAATTAGGAGCTTTTCCGGTAAAACGGGATGAAGTGGATTTAACAGCGGTAAAAACAGCCTTAAGGCATTTAAAAGACGGCAAAGTAGTGGGGATTTTTCCCGAAGGGACACGGCTTAAAACTTTAGGGGAGTTTCATGAGGGTGCAGCGTCTTTAGCTTTAAAAGCGGCGGTACCGGTTTTGCCGGTGGGTTTAATTAATGTGCGGGGGTTAAAAAGGTGCCGAGTTGTAATTGGTAAACCTATATACGACCTTCCCTACTCCAAGAATGACTTAGAAAGAGGGGCAAAATATTTAAGAGAAAAAGTCTTAGAATTACTCTAAGGAGTGCTGCCCATGGAAGTGATTGTTGCCCAACATGCCGGCTTTTGTTTTGGGGTTAAAAGGGCCATTGATCTTGCCCAGAAAGCAACGGAAAATAATCCTAAAGTTTATTCCCTAGGCCCCTTAATCCACAATCCCCAGGAGGTAGAGCGTTTAAAGAAAGCCGGGGTTATACCAGTAGAAGATATTGATGAGGGACATGGTAAAATCATAATTATTCGTTCCCACGGGACAACCCCGGAGAAACTTCAGGAAATTAAAGCCAAAGGATATCAAATTGAAGATGCGACCTGCCCTTTTGTAAAAAAAGCGCAAAGTTTTGCCCAAAGATTAACAAGAGAAGGTTTTCAAGTGGTAGTGGTAGGGGATAAGAAGCATCCGGAAGTCCAGGGCATTGTAGGGTGGAGCGGTTATCAGGCGCTGGTGGTGGAAAATGCAATAGAAGCTAAAGCTTTACCTTATTTTCCTAAAATTGCTGTCATTGCGCAAACTACCCAAAAAAGTGAAAACTTCTGGCAGGTGGTGGAAGAATTAAAGAAAAAAGGGGGGGAGGTCAAGGTTTTTAACACCATTTGCCACGCTACCCGCACCCGGCAGGAAGAAAGCCGGAAACTTGCCCAGGAAGTAGATTTAATACTGGTCGTTGGAGGTAAAAACAGCGCCAATACCAAAAAACTGGCCCAGCTTTGTGCTGCTACCGGTACCCCTACCTATCTTGTGGAAGAAGCGGCGGATTTAGACCCAAAATGGTTTTACGGAAAAACAAAAATTGGGATAACAGCGGGAGCCTCGACCCCCGCCTGGATTATCGAGGAGGTTAGGCAAAAAGTGGAACAGTTAGAAAGTTTAGAAAAAGCTCTTTTGGATGTTAAACCGCTAAAAGAAGGGGAAATTGTTCCTGGCAAGGTAGTAAAAGTTTTGGAAAAGGAAGTATTGGTGGATATTGGGGCCAAGGGAGAAGGTGTAATTCCCTTACCTGAGCTTTCCTGGTATAATTATGCTCATCCCCAGGAGGTGGTAGACCAAGGGGATGAATTTCCTGTTTATATTTTAAAAGAAGACGAGGAAGGTAGGCTTATTTTATCCCGGAAAAAGGCTTTAGAGGCAGTTATTTTTGAAAAAATTAGGGACTTATATCAACATAAAAAACCCGTAACCGGCAAAGTCGTTGAGGTGGTTAAAGGCGGGGTTTTAGTAGATATTGGGGTTAGAGCTTTTCTTCCGGCATCTTTGGCGGCTCTTGGCTATATAGAAGATTTAACTACCCTTAAGGGCGAACTTATAACAGCGTACCTTGCGGAAATAGATACAACGAAAAAACGAATAGTGTTAGACCAAAAAAGTTATTTAAAGGAACAGGAGAAAAAAATAAAGCAAGAAAAAATACTAGCCTTAAAAGAAGGAAACCGGGTTAAAGGAACAGTTACCAAAATTTTATCCTTTGGAGTTTTTATAGACCTTGGCGGTATTGAAGGATTACTGAGGGCCAAAGATTTAAGCTGGCAGCGTAAGGTAAAGCCGGAAGAGATTTTACAGGTCGGTCAGGAAGTGGAAGTGGTAGTTTTGGAAATAGACAGGCAAAATCTTAAGGTGGGATTGGGTTTAAAACAATTAACCCCCGATCCCTGGCAAAAAATTCCTATTGAACTTAAAGAGGGGGCTTTGTTGGAGGGAACGGTGGTAAAAATTTTACGCCATGGTTTAATAGTGGAGGTATTTCCCGGTATTGAAGGTTATATGCCTGCTCGGGAAACGGAAGTGGAAAATGAGCCGTTAATAAAGAAATATCAAGAGGGGCAAAAAATTCCAGTAAAAGTTTTAACTTTAAAGCCTTTAGAGCGGAAAATGACCTTGTCTTTGAAAGAAGCGCTTAAAGAAAAAGAAAAAGAGGAATACCAGCGGGAGATACCAAAGGACGAGGCTTTAACTTTTAATTTAGGAGAACTTTTAAAGGAAAAGGTTAAATTTAAAGAATAAAAATTTGTTAAAGGGCTAACTCTATTTAATGAGTTAGCCTTTTTATTTTGCATCTTTGGAGGGAGTGATTAATGGCATGTTTTCGTTAGGTACTATTCTACTGGTGGTACTGGTTGCTTTAATATTTTTTGGACTTATGCACCGGGTATTAGACCGGATGAAGCTTTCGGACCGGGAAGCATTGATTTTAATAGGCTTAATGATTGTTGGAAGTTTTATTGATTTGACCCTTTTTAGAGGCAGGATAACCTTTTCTTTAAACTTAGGCGGGGGGATCATCCCTCTAATAATTGCTGGGTACTTAATCTATAAAGCCGGTTCCACCAAAGAGTGGGTACGGGCATTAATTGGTTCGGTAGTTGCGGCGATAGCGGTTTACTTTATTACTGCTGTATTGATGCGGGGAAATGTGGAGCCGGCAGGCCGGTTTGAAATGTTAGATCCCCTGTATGTAGCTCCGGTAGTAGCAGCAGTGGTTGGGTATCTTGCTGGCCGTTCGCGGCGGGGAGCTTTTATCGCTGCAACTTTAGGTTTAATCTTAAACGATCTTTTCCACTTATTTTACTTATTTACCACCAACACCCCGGGACGGGTTGATTTAGGCGGTGGTGGTGCCTTTGACGGGATAGTAGTAGCGGGTATTTTGGCAGTTTTACTGGCGGAAGTGTTTGGGGAAGTCCGGGAACGGTTGCAAAGGGGTCCTGATACTGAAAACCGGGATTCCAAACTTTTAGAGGGATTAAAAAACCCTGAACCTGAGCTAACCAGCAGTTTAGGTATTACCGGGGAGGTGAAGGAAAATGAAAAAGAAAATAAATAACTTAATTATTTACATCATCCTTGCTTTAATCTTTTTGTTCCCCCTTCCGGTATACGCAGAAAGGTACTATACCGCAGATATAAAAGAGCAAATCTCTGACCATAGCGGCTCTTTTTATGTAACTATTTACGATGAACAGGGTCGAGTAATCGACAAGATGGCCCGCCAGGTGGAAGTGGGAGATGAGTTAATTGCGGAAGATGACCACCATTATAAAATTATCCGGGTGAACCACGACCGGGCTTATGCTCGGGATTTAGGAAAAGACCAAACTTTAGTTGGGTATAAAGAGTACTTTGACCGGGTGGTGTTGCCTGCCGGGACAACTCCCGCTAAAAAGGGAACCGTTGCAATTTATCATACCCATACCGATGAGGCGTATGCCCCTTCCGATGGCAAAGCCAACATCCCTGCCCGGGGAGGTATCTACAAAGTTGGTGCTGCTTTAGCCGATAAATTAAGCCGGATGGGGATAAAGGTGAACTATGATCGTACTCCCCACGATCCTCACGATGCCAATGCCTACCACCGCTCCCGGCGGACGGCGGTACGTTTAATGAAAAAACGGCCAATTGCCATGTTAGATGTCCACCGGGATGCGGTACCTGATCCGGATTTTTACGAAAAAAATATTCAGGGGCAAAAAGTAACAAAAATCCGCTTGGTGGTAGGCCGGCAAAATCCACAAATGGCGGCAAACTTAGATTTTGCCCGAAAGATGAAAGCGTACGTAGATAAAACCCATCCTGGCCTCGTCAAGGGCATTTTTATTGGGAAGGGCAACTATAATCAAGATTTAATGCCAACGGCCCTTTTACTAGAAGTGGGAACCCATACCAATAGGCGGAGTGAAGCAGAAAAAGGGGTACAAATGTTTGCTGACGCTGTTCCTAAAGTCCTGGGCATTACCACTTCTATTCCTGGGGCCAGGGGTACTCCCGGCGGTGTGCGTTCAGATATTGCAAAAACTCCTGGAGCCTGGCGAAACTTTTTTATCGTGCTAATTGCCGCCTTAATTTTAGGGGGAGCATTCCTGTTAATTAGTACCGGAAGCTTAGCAGGAGCTAAAGAACGGTTAGGGAGTTTTATCTCCCGGGAAGTAACCAGCACTATAGCTCCCCGGAATAAGGAAAAGAAGGAAGACCAAGGCGAAAATAAATAGCAAAAAGCGGGATGGGTTACCCCATCCCGCTCCACTTGAAGGGGATAAGATATGAAAATAATTTATCACTGTTATGGCGGTGCCCATTCGTCGGTAGTTATGGCGGCGATTCACTTGGGACATTTGCCGATGGAGCGAATTCCTTCAAGTTACGAAATTATGAATATGCCCCTCTATGAAAAACAGGAAGGGGAAGAACACGGAGCTTTTTTTTACTGTGGTCGAGATGAATTTGGTAATGACGTATATGTGTTAGGACGCAGGTCGCTTAATTTAGTTGTGGAGCCAGTATTAAAATACCTTGCTACAAAGTTTGCGGAAAAGATACTGGTAGTAAATGCTGTGACGTATGTAAATCTTCCCATGAAGATTGGAGGTTTTTTATCAAGAAGATTAAAACTTATTTTTTTAGGCCGTCCGCTTGTTCTTTGGGGGACACGTAAAACCTATCACAAATTTACCGCCGAAGTAAAAAAAATCAAGGAGAAATTCAATGTTAATTCTTCTTTGCCGTAGTCCAATGGTATTAAAAGATTTAGCAAGCTTTTTATTTAATAATACTCAGGAAGTAAATAAGAATGTTTTATATAAATTTGCTGAGCTTTTGGGGGTAGAAGTTTTAGCAATTTCGACCTTTGAGGATAGCCTTTTAAAGACCATTATTAATAATTTTATGGATTTAATTGGGAAGAAAACGCAAGTTTTAACGTTGGATTTAAACCCTAATCTCAAAACTATTGAATTTATATTTTGGCGTTTTAATTTTGGTGGCTTTCGGGAAAAAAAACTTAAAGCACTTAGCAATATTATCTTGACAGAGTTAAATCAATTAAAAGATAATTTGAAAGAAAACACTCCATAAAAGTAGGGATTTATATGGCAAAGATCTGCGAAGTTTTACCCGAAAGCATAGCTTTTAAACTTGGGATTTTACCCGGAGACGAACTTTTAGAAATAAATGGACAACAGCTTTTAGATTATATTCAGTACAAAATGTTAACTTTAAAGAAAAGTTTTGTTCTTAAAATTCGGGGAATAGACGGACAAATTCGAGAAATAAAAGTTAAAAACCCTTTTTTGGAAGAGCTAGGACTTATATTTGAAACGCCTGTTTTTGATGGAATCAGAGAATGTGAAAACCACTGCCTTTTTTGTTTTGTAAGACAGCTTCCTCAAGGGCTAAGAAGTAGTCTTTATATTAAAGATGACGACTTTCGCTTATCCTTTCTCCACGGAAATTATATTACCTTAACTAACTTAAGCGGTGCGGATTTTCATAGGATAATTAAAGAGCGGCTTTCGCCCCTTTATATTTCAGTACACGCTACCGATCCCAAGGTAAGGGCTTTGCTTTTAGGAAATAAAAAAGCCGGGGATATCTTAAACAAACTTGAACTTTTAGCCCAAAACGGAATTTCTTTTCATTTGCAGTTAGTTTTAGTTCCGGGAATTAATGATGGTGAGATTTTAAAGAAGAGTATAACGGACCTAATAAAATTTTTCCCGGCGGTTCAGTCTATTGCTCTGGTACCGGTAGGGCTAACCCGTTTTCGCCAAAATAAAAACTTACGCCGGTTTACCAGCAGCGAGGCAAAAGAGGTTGTAAATCTTGCTTTAAAATATGGCCGCCAATTAAAAAAGGAACTCGGGACAAGATTGATTTACCCTTCGGATGAATTTTTCCTTTTAGCTGATAAAAAATTTCCCGGAAAGGATTTTTACGAAGGTTTTCCCCAGTATGAAAATGGTGTTGGTATTGCCAGAGATTTTATTGATAAAATGAAAAGAATTTTAAAAAATCTTCCTCAGGAAGTTACACCCCAAAGAGTTGGACTTGTAACTGGTATTCTGGGAGCTAAAATTTTAGCTCCTTTTATTGAAAGGTTAAATCAAGTACCTGGTTTAAATATTACTTTGCTTCCGTTAGAAAATGGCCTATTTGGCCCGGAAGTAACTGTGGCCGGCCTTTTGACCGGACAGGATATTTTACGGGAAGTTTTGCCTAAAAGCTTTGATTATCTAATAATTCCCGATATAATGGTAAAAGAAGGAGAAAATCGCTTTTTAGATGATTTAACCATTGAAGAGGTTGCGTTACGCTTAAAAATGCCCGTTTATCCGGTTTTAACACCTCGGGAACTCATTTCAGTAATTAAACACTTCGGGAGGTGAAAAGATGAAAAAGCCAGTGGTAGCAATAGTCGGTAGACCAAATGTAGGTAAGTCAACCCTGTTTAATCGCATTGTGGGCGAGCGAATTGCTATTGTCGAAGATACCCCTGGAGTTACCCGGGATCGATTATACAGTGAAGCGGAGTGGCAGGGCAAAGTTTTTGACCTTATTGACACCGGTGGCTTGGAGTTTGCGGAAGACATTATTACCACAAAAGTGCGGGAACAAATCGAAAAAGCTATTGAAGAATCAGATCTAATTTTATTTGTCTGTGATAGTCGGGAGGGGGTTACCCCTACTGATGAAATAGTAGCAAAAAATTTACGAAAATCAGATAAACCAGTAATCTTGGTAGCTAATAAAGTAGATGATTATTTAAATCCGCCAACTAATTTTTATGATTTATACCGCTTAGGCTTAGGAGATCCGGTGCCCATTTCAGCGGCAAGTGGTGCAAATATAGGAGATCTTTTAGACCTTGTGATTTCTAAACTTAATTTTCCTGAAGATTATGAAGAAGATGATCCAGTAGTAAAAATTGCTGTAGTAGGGAGGCCCAATGTAGGTAAATCGTCTCTGGTAAACGCTTTACTGGGGGAAGAACGGGTGGTAGTGTCTGATATTCCCGGAACTACCCGGGATGCCATTGACACTCCCCTATGGTATCAGGGCCGACCGTATCTACTAATCGATACCGCGGGGATGCGGCGGAAAAGTAGGATTGAGGAAGACTTAGAAAAGTACAGCGTCAATCGTTCTATTAAAGCGATCCGCCGGGCGGATGTAGCACTGCTTATGATTTCAGCGGAAGAGGGAATAACCGAGCAGGATACAAAAATTGCCGGTTTAATCCATGAAAACGGCCGGGGGGTTATTATCGTAGTAAATAAGTGGGATCTGATAGAAAAAGATGCGAAAACTGCTGACCGCTATCGGGAACATATTTATTTTGAATTAGGCTTCTTAAAGTATGCTCCAATTATTTTTGTTTCGGCTAAAACGGGACAAAGGCTTCATAAATTAATGGAACTGGTAAACCAGGTAGCTTTTGAGCACCAAAAAAGGGTGTCTACCAGCCTTTTAAATCAAATTTTACGGGAGGCAGTACTTTTAAATCCGCCCCCAACCGACCGGGGAAGGCCTTTGAAGATTTTTTATGTTACCCAGGTGGAAACCAAGCCGCCAACCTTTGCCCTTTTTGTGAACGATGCGGAATTAATGCATTTTTCGTATTTAAGGTATTTAGAAAACGTTTTCCGGCAAAATTTCGGTTTTGAAGGAACGACGATTAGATTTCTTTTGCGGGAGCGGGGGCGAACCACTTGATTATTTTGGCAAGTTTAATTGCTTATTTACTGGGCTCAATACCCTTTGGCTATCTCACCTCAAAATTTCTCTGGGGAGTTGACATTACCAAAAGGGGAAGCGGGAATATTGGGGCCACTAACGTTTACCGAAACCTTGGGCCCTACCCTGGAGCTATTACTGCCTTAGGGGATGTGGGCAAAGGAATGCTGGCCGTTTATTTAGGCTTTCTTTTAGCCGGGGAGCGGGGAGCGCTTACCGCTTCATTTTTTGTGGTAATCGGCCATGCTTATTCAATATTTTTAAAGTTTCGGGGCGGAAAGATTGTGGCTACAACTTTTGGAGTACTGATTATGACTTCTATAAAAGTGGCTTTAGTAGTTTTTATCATTTGGTTGGTAATAATGCTTTTGAGCCGCTATGTATCGCTTGGCTCCATTGTCTGCGGATTGTCGATCCCACTGGTTATGCTGCTCTTTGGCTTAAAAGTACCACAAATTTATCTTGGAGCATTTTTAGGACTTATGATTTTTTACCGCCATCAGGATAATATAAAAAGGCTTATGGCCGGTACCGAAAATAAAATAGGTACCAGGAAAAAAGGCTAACAAGGGGTAAGACCATGAAGACGATAAAAGTTGCAGTTTTAGGGGCCGGAAGCTGGGGAACGGCCCTTTCCAATCTTTTAGCCCAAAAGGGGGTAAATACTTACCTCTGGGGGCGAAATAAGGAGTTTATTGAAGATTTAAAAAATACCCGGGAAAATACCCGCTATCTCTCTGGAGTTAAGCTATCCCCAGCCATTCATTTTACGACAGACTTAAAAATGGCTTTAGAGGGGTCAGATTTTGTAGTGGCGGCAGTACCATCTCAGGTATTTCGGGAATTACTGCAAAATATCTCCCCCTATTTTACCCGGCAACAGGTCCTCGTTAATACGGCCAAAGGGATTGAAGAAGGAAGCCTTTTAACAATGTCCGGGGTATTTAGCCAGATAATGCCGGAGTATCGGGCAAATTATACGATTTTATCCGGTCCCAGTCATGCGGAAGAAGTAGGACGGGGAATTCCAACGGCGATAGTAGTTTCCGGGTTTAATGGAGAAAATCTTATCCGGGTGCAAGAACTTTTTGCCACCGAATATTTTCGCGTTTATACCAATGATGATTTAATAGGAGTGGAACTCGGGGGAAGCTTAAAAAATATTATTGCTATTGCATCCGGAATCTGCACCGGATTGGGTTTAGGGGACAACACCAGGGCTGCTTTAATCACCCGGGGTTTAATAGAAATTACCCGCATTGGAATTAAACTGGGAGCTAAAAAGGAAACCTTTATGGGACTATCCGGATTAGGCGACCTGTTTGTAACCGCGGGAAGTCGCCATAGTAGAAATTATAAAGCAGGAATATTAATTGGTGAAGGAAAAACGGTAGAAGAGACCCAGAAGGAAATAAAGATGGTAGTGGAGGGGATAAGAACTACCCGGGCGGCTTACCGGTTAGCCCAAAAGGTAGGCGTGGAGATGCCGATTACCGAAGCATTATATAAAGTGCTCTTTGAAGGATTATCCCCCAGGGAAGGGCTTTTTGGTTTGATGACCCGGGCCAAAAAAGAAGAATTAAATTTTTAAAAAAAGTAATAAAACTTCCTTCGTCCCAATATATATTAGCGAGGATATTAAAAAAACCTATCTTGTCCTCAACAAATTTCAATATATAGGGCGAAGGAGGTAGCTTATGGAAAGAGTAGATCTATTTCGGGATATTGCCCAAAGAACCGGCGGCAACATATACATTAGCGCTGTAGGACCGGTCCGGACCGGTAAATCCACCCTGGTTAAAAAATTTATGGAACTATTAATTCTCCCCAACATTAAAAATGTTTACGATCGGGAACGGGCTAAAGACGAGCTGCCCCAAAGCGGTGCCGGAAGAACGATTATGACCACCGAACCCAAATTCATCCCCAATGAAGCTATTGAAATTAACATCAATAGCAGTGTAAAAGCCAATGTCCGTTTGGTGGATGTGGTGGGCTATCCGGTAGTTGGCGCTTTGGGCTATGAGGAAGAAGACGGTCCGCGGATGGTCTTAACTCCCTGGTTTGAGGAAGAAATTCCTTTTGCCGAAGCGGCGGAAATCGGGACGCGGAAAGTGATTACGGATCATTCAACCATGGCTTTTTTAGTGACCACCGATGGCACCATCACCGATATCCCCCGGGAAAACTACCTGGCGGCGGAAGAACGGGTGGTCGAAGAGTTAAAACAATTAGATAAGCCGTTTATTATAGTTTTAAACACTACCCACCCCAATGCTCCAGAAACCAAAGCCTTAGCGGAAGAATTAGAACAAAAATATGATGTTACTGTAATTCCTGTTGATGTGGCGGAGTTAGGACTTAATGATTTAAATAATCTTTTAGAAAATCTTTTATATGAATTTCCGCTGGTTGATGTCAACTTTAACCTTCCGCAGTGGATTGAAGAGTTAGATGCAACCCACTGGTTAAAAGAAAAGTTTACTCAGGCCGTACACGAGGCATTAAAACAAGTAAAGAAGGTAAAAGATGTCAATAATGCAGTAGTTAGGCTTGCGGAAGATGAATATGTTGACAATGTGGAGTTAGAGAACCTTGATATGGGTACTGGTCAGGCCAGTATCAAAGTTGCCGCTAAAGAAGGCTTATTCTACCGGATTCTGGAAGAAGTTTCGGGCTATGCTATAAGAGGCGAGCACGAGCTGCTGCGTCTTATGAAAGAATTAAGCTATGCCAAGAAGGAATACGATAAAGTTGCTATAGCCTTAAAAGAAGTAAAAGAAACCGGCTACGGGGTAGTCACTCCACGGCTAGAAGAAATGAACTTGGAAGAGCCGGAATTAATCCGCCAAGGTAACCGCTTTGGCGTAAGACTTCGGGCCAGTGCTCCGTCCATGCATATCATCCGGGCTGATATCACCACCGAGATTACCCCGATTATCGGCACCGAAAAGCAGTGCGAAGAACTGGTCCAGTATATGTTAAAAGAGTTTGAAGAAAATCCCAAGAAAATCTGGGAGTCGGAAATTTTCGGTAAATCCCTCCACGATTTAGTACGGGAAGGTATTCAAAACAAGCTCCACCGGATGCCGGAAAATGCCCAGGTCAAACTTCAGGAAACCCTCCAGCGGATTGTCAACGACGGCGGCGGCGGTTTAATCTGCATCATAATTTAGCAAAAACCCGCTCTTTAAAGGGAGCGGGTTTTTGTATGAGTATGCTAATTAAGCTTTATTTGAAGTTTTGCCTATTAGACATAGGAACAATATCGGTATAAGCTTTTACAGAAAGTTAAGTCCATATAATTGTGTAAAAAGGGAAATTTAAAAAAAGTTGAGCCATCCCCATCCTCTGGTTAGAATTAAAGGTGAGCAAACCAAAAACCATTCTTTCGGGATGAGAAATGGCTCAATATAATATTACCATTGATTCCGAAATTTTGCATCACCTCTTTCTCAATGGAGCAAAAAATGAAGGAGTAGCTAAACTTTTAGAATCCGTGCTTAATCAAATACTCCAAGCTCAGGCCAAAGAGCAAATCAAAGCTGACCCTTACGAAAGAGCTGACGAAAGACAAGATTATCGCAATGGCTATTATCCAAGAAATTTAGTTACCCGTGTAGGTACGCTTACCTTAAGAGTTCCAAGACTTAGAGAAGGTAAATTTACTACTGATATTTTTCGCCGTTACCAGAGAAGCGAACAGGCACTTTTACTGGCATTAATGGAAATGGTGTTTAATGGCGTATCTACCAGAAAAATAGAAGAAATAACTTATGAATTTTGCGGTACCGAGTTTTCCAAGTCTACAATTTCAGAACTCTGTAAAAACCTTGACCCGATTGTAACCAGATGGAATTTAAGGCCTCTTAGAGAAAAAAGCTACCTCTTTATCATAGTTGATGCAATGGTCATAAGAGTTAGAGAAGATGGCCGTGTCCGGCAGCAAGGCGTATTAATTGCTATTGGCGTAAACGAAGGAGGTTACCGGGAAATATTAGGGATTATGCTTGGCGACAGCGAATCAGAAAAGCTTACGTGAATTTTTCTTCTGGCTCG
>NZ_BDJK01000011.1:0-20131 GCF_001950255.1 Carboxydothermus pertinax | reverse complement strand
GCCAGCACTTCCAGGGAGCAACCTGGCAGCGGTGCCAAACTCATTTTATGCGCAATATTCTCGATAAAACCCCAAAAACTTTACAAAAAGAAATCCATGCCAAAGTAAGAGCTATATTAGAAGCTCCAGATTCAGATACCGCAAGAATGTTACTAAATCAGGTACTTGATGAGTATAGAACTAAGGCGGCTAAGGCTATGGATATTTTAGAATTTGGTTTTGAAGATGCTGTAGCTGTATTAGAACTTCCTGAACGGTATCGCAAAAGACTTCGTACCACCAATAGTTTAGAACGGTTAAACGAAGAAATCCGCCGGCGCGAAAGGGTTATTAGGATCTTTCCTAATCGGGAATCGGCTATCCGCTTGATTGGTGCTTTACTAATGGAACAAGATGAAAAATGGGCCTCGAGTAAAAAATACTTGGACATAGCCGAATATTTTGAATGGCAGAAGGAAGCCTCAAAAAATTCAGGAGAAAAGGTTATTCCAATAAGATAGACTTTATCACCACCGGCAACTGTTCATAACCGCCGGAGGCCCTAGGGTCAAGGACGGGTAAAGTCCGGCGACAGCGTATCCTTGACCCCTTAAGGGCCGGAGGCGGTATACTGGATAATCGGTGGTGATTAATCACCTGATTCTAACCAGAGGGATTTTTACACAAAAATTTGGACTTGATCAAAAGATGGGGAGGAATGTAAAGAAGAAATTTATAAAATTTATAGATATAGTTCCTTTGCTGATTGTTGCAATCTCAATTGTGATAGGATGTTACCGCTCACGCTAATTGACCACATTTTACTCAAATTAAGTGGCTGCAAATTTTGTTTACTTTCTTTGGCCGGGCAGTGGAAAAACGGCCTGTCCATTAACGGTTATCAATTAGCCGTTTCTGTTAGGCTGCATCTGCCATTAGAGTCGGATAGGATATTTGAGATTTTTCCCTTGGATGGATATTCCTTCTTCTCCGATACCCACCTTTTTAATTACCTGTTTTGGTTGAAAATATAAAATTTTTACAAATTTTTCTTGACAAAAAATGTACTATACTAATAATAATAATTAGTTAAAGTGACTGCGGAAATTGGATATAAATTTAAGATTTTTGCCAGAAAATTACGGAGGTTAAAATGCAAACCGGACATCTATCCTCTGCTTACGGTCCGGGAACATTTAAAATTTATAGGTCTTGCCTACAACATTGCGGTGGCATAACCGTTTTTTGCTTGGGTGGTTACTTTTTGGGGTGTATGGTTCCTTAAAGCAAGCGGGTATCATTTTGGGAGAAGGAGATATTGCTATACTTTTAGTATCACCTAGTTAAGGAACGGGTTGTATTTTTGTGGTATTTAATAAGGTCAAGCTTTAAAGATATAAAGATATTTTTTTGCCTTTTTATCCAGCCTTTACTTACCGTTTATAAGTGTTTCAATGGCGGTTCATAAATATTCAAATAACTTGGTTTTCGGGTATTTAAGGATCTTTACCTGTTAGCTGTAAATGGTCTGCCGATATTAAAAGCAGTTATCTCGTCAGTGCTTTTGATGGTGCCTGCTTCAATAATTATCCAATGCGGAGGATTTGATGCTTTAACAGCAATCTTGTTTATGGTTAGTTTTCGAGCTTAATTAATTTGGCGGCTGCCTTTTTAAACCTACTTTTGCCTGCAAAGGCAGACTTAAAGGCGGTATTGCCATTTTTTAAAATATTTGCCTTTCTTATAATTCTGGCTCCTGTAGCTACCGTATCGGTTCTCGTATGACGAAGGGGTTTCTTGAGGACCCACAAAAAGCGGTGGAAGAAGCGTTATCGGAGTTAGTATGGGGCTTAAAAAAGGGTAGATAACTACAGTAGATTTTTCTTAATACTCTGTAGTAAAAACATCGAAGGGGGAGAAGAAGCATGTTTTTCCGGAAGCAAAACCAGAACGAAAATAAGGAAAAGCAAAAGGATGTGCTTTTAAAAAAGATAGTTCCCAAAGCTGCTGAAGCTTCATATTTAACTGCAAGTCAAAATGTAATTGCTTTTGAAGTATTGGAACAAATTAAAACAGCCGATGAGGAAGCCAATAATTTAACAACGGCTTTAGAACAGTTGAGCGAAGCGGTTAACGATGTGGCTATATCGGCTAATCAAACGGCCGAAACTTATAGTGAAATCGAGGAAAAGGTCAATAAAGGTTTAGACAATGTTAGTGAAATGGTTCGAGAAATGGGACAAACCCGGGAAAATATTGAGGCACTCATGCAAAATATTGTTGTTTTAAATGAAAAAGCCAAAGAAGTGCTAAATATCGTGGACATCATTCAAGATATTACTGATAAAACAAATCTTTTAGCATTAAATGCTGCTATTGAAGCGGCCCGGGCCGGAGAAAACGGTCGTGGTTTTGCCGTGGTTGCCGATGAAGTACGAAAACTTGCCGAGCAAACCAAAAATTCTGCTAATGATATTAAGAAAGCTCTAACCGGAATCACCGAGGGAATCCAGGATATAGTAGGGAAGGCAAATATAAGTGGTGAAAAAGTAAAAACAACCTCGGAAAAGGTTATGGAGGTAAATGGAATATTTACTGATATTTATTCGATGGTTAAAAACGTTGCGGATATGATTACAAGAATTTCTGCTGCCACCCAGGAGCAAGCCAGTACAACGTTAACCATGGCTGAATCGGGGAAAACCCTAAATAGCTTTGTGCAAAAAGTTCGCCAGGTTATTGAGGATATTACCAGGTTTTCTCGCAACTCCCAGATTGAAAATTTAAATATCTGTCAGATTATTGGCTCTACTGATTTGGGAATTTTAAATTTTATAACCTGTCGCATTACCGACCATGTTAACTGGATGATGAAGCTGGTTAATATCTTAGAAAATAAAAATTATGACGAAAAACTTAGCTCTCACAAAGAATGTGCTTTGGGCCGCTGGTATTATACCGGTGGGTTTTCTGAAATCCAAAAGTACGGAAAGGAAGTGGAAGCGCTTTATCGCTCCTTAGAAGAGCCTCACCGGAAGTTGCACGAAGCAGGTATTAGTGCGATATCTTCCTATCAGGCGGGCAATTATGAAGAGACGTTTGCTTCCCTCAAAGAGGTTTTGCAAAATTCGCGGCAGGTGGTTGACTTATTGTTTAAAATCTACGGAAAAATCGAAAATATGTAAGACCAAGCCTACGGCGAAGTTACTAAAAAAGGTGATTAGCCATAATTTCTAAATTGAGCAGTAAATAATCCCAGGGCAAGGAAGAGATGTTGATAAGGTAATTAAATAGTAGGTAGTTTGAAGAAGGTTAAAGGTATTATCGGAGTTAGTACGGTATTTAGAAGAGAATAAAATTGAAAGCGGGGGTTAGAATTTGGTCGAAGTTTACGGATTATCAAAAATATTTAAAAACATAAGAGCAGTTGACAATTTAAGTTTTCAGGTTAAAGAAGGAGAAGTGTATGGACTACTGGGAGAAAATGGGGCAGGAAAAACTACTACTTTGAGGATGCTTGCCACCATGCTTAAACCGACAAGTGGAACAGCAAAAATAAATGGCAAAGACCTCATAAAAGAGCCGGAATTGGTCAGAAAAAAAATAGGGATACTGTTTGGCGGTGAAAGTGGACTCTATGATAGGCTTACGGCAAGAGAAAACATAATGTATTTTGCAGAGCTTCAGGACATGACGAAAGAGGAAATAAAAGCAAGAATAGATTTACTGGCAGATAAATTCGGCATGAGAGAATTTATCGATAGACCGGCAGGTAAACTTTCCAAGGGAATGAAACAAAAAGTAGCGATTGTAAGATCAATAATTCATAACCCCAAGATAATGCTTTTTGATGAACCTACCTCAGGACTGGACGTGAGTTCAGTAAGGGAGGTACATGACTTTATAAAATTTTGCCGAGAAGAAGGAAAAGCGATTATTTTTTCCAGCCATAGTATGGCAGAAGTGGAAAAACTCTGTGATAAAATAGGGATTATCCATAAAGGTAGACTTGTAGCCGAAGGTACAATTGAATTTCTTAAAGAAAAGTATCACACGGACAACCTTGAGGAATTATTTATGGAATTGGTAGGTGAAAAACATGAAAGTTAAGCACGTATACATAGTTTTAAAAAAAGAAATGAAGGACATTTTAAGAGATAAAAGAACCTGGATTGTTACCCTTTTATTGCCGGCATTGCTTATACCTGTTATGATGTATTTTATAATGGGTGGCGTTCAAAGCATATCAGAGCAAAAAACAGAGGAGATCAAAGTAGCGGTGCAAGATGAAGGCAATAATGTACAATTTATAAATTTTCTTAAGTCAACAGGGATATCTATTGCAGAAAGTTTACAAAACCCCAAAGCTGACCTTGAAAAAGGCAACATAAGGGCAATTATTGTTATCCCATATAACTTCGAGAAAGATTTACGAGAAGGTAAAAATTCAAATATTATAATACAAAGTGATGATTCAAACCTGAAGTCAGCAACGGCAAGAGGAATAATTGAAAACTTCATAAAAGAATATGCAAATGCAATTGTCAGAGAGAGGCTTAAGGCGAAAGGAATTGACCCCTCCATCCTTGAGCCAATAGCGATTAAAGTAGAGAATATTGCCTCAGAAAATAAAATGGCAGGGTCGTTTTTGTCCTTTATAGTACCGATGCTTCTTGCTTTGTGGACAGCTACCGGGGGTATGGGAGCAGCAATTGATCTTGCGGCAGGGGAAAAAGAAAGAGGTACATTAGAGCCCCTGCTTACTACATCACCAACAAGACTTTCGATAATGACGGGAAAATATCTTGCCGTAACAATTATGGCTATTTTAAGCGCTGCTGCATCCTTAATAGGCCTTATAATGGCTTTTACCATGAATCCAAAGTATTTTGGCTTAAACGGCGGTTTTTATATGACAGGAAGCGTTATCGGGATTATGATTGTAGTTTCGATATTTACCGCTTTAATTTTTGCAGCATTAGAATTGGCATTAAGCACGTATGCCAGGTCCTTTAAGGAAGGACAAACGTATCTTACTCCAGTCACGTTTTTAGCACTGATTCCTGCCTATATGATTATGTACAAGATGCCAAATGAATTACCTCAATATTATTTTGCCATACCGATATTTGGCACTATATCCTTGTTTAAAGAGCTGTTATATGGCATGGTCAATATATCACACATAGGTATCTTTATTGTTTCATCGATAGTATACATCATTGTAGCGATATGGATAGCATCATTACTGTTTAAACAGGAGTGGGCACTTTTCAGAATGTAAATTTTTACATGGTATAATTTTACTCCATTGAACTTTTTTACTTCATTATTCGCTAAATGGTGCGTTTTTTGGTTGGTTAATTGGGGATATAAGGAGGCTAATTTTGATGGCAGAAGTAATTGTTTCCAGTAAGCACCAAATAGTACTCCCGGCTGAAATCCGTAAAACCCTTGGGATAGAGAAGGTACAGCGTTTACATGTCCTCGTGGAAAGCGGAAGTATACGTTTAATTCCAAGCCGTCCGCTTTCTGAAATGCGTGGTTTCTTACGGGGCATGGATACAAATATTGAGCGGGAAAAGTGATACAACTTGCTTTAATTTAAAGCAGGTTGTTTTTTTATGCGAAAATTTACCAAAACATCTTGTCAAGGGAGGTAAACAATGTTATAATGTCTACCAATTACGGATAAAAATCCACCCTACAAGGACATAGAGGGGTAGGAAGATGAAAAAAACCAAATTTTTACTGGTGGCTATGGAAATTCTTCCGGAAGCCATCCGGAAAACCGCCGAGGTCAAGGAGTTACTAAGTAAAAAGCCGGAGCTTACGGTTAATGAGGCGGTGGAAAAGGTGGGGATTTCCCGGAGCGCTTTTTATAAATATAAAGACGGGGTATTTCCTTTTTACCATAAAGCTTCCGGAAAAATTATTACCTTATCTTTAAACTTGGAGCATCGCGCCGGGGTACTATCAAAAGTTTTAAATTTTATCGCCCAATACCAGGGAAACGTTTTAACGATTAACCAAAACTTACCTTTAGGGGGTATAGCTAATGTTACCCTCAGTATTGAAACCGATGAAATGATGGTAACTATTGACGAGCTTTTAGAGGCATTAGGGCAAATGGATGGGGTAAACAAAGTGGAACTGGTAGGTCAAAGCTAAAATTACAAAAAAACAAGGGGGAGAGGAAATGGCAACGGTCAAAATTGGACTTCTGGGTTTTGGTACGGTGGGCCGGGGAGTTTACAAGGTCCTACAAACCCACCGGGAAAAAATTTATAACACCTTAGGAGTAGAAGTTGAAATTGGCCGGGTATTGGTAAGAAATTTAGAAAAATATCAAAAAACTTATCCGGAGCTTATTGATTTATTTACCGAAAACCCTGAAGAGATCATTGATAATCCGGAAATAAAAATTATTGTGGAAGTCATGGGCGGGATAAATCCAGCCTTAGACTACGTTTTACAGGCTATGAAAAACGGCAAAAGTGTAATCACCGCCAATAAAGACATGGTAGCCGAACGCGGCCGGGAGCTTTTTGCGACCCACGAAGAACAGGGTGTAGATTTTTTGTTTGAGGCCAGTGTGGCCGGAGGCATTCCCATCATACGAACCTTAAAAGAAAGCCTTGCAGGCAATAGTTTTAAAGAAGTTATTGGTATTATTAATGGCACTACTAATTACATGCTGACCAAGATGTCTTTATTTGGTACCCCCTATGAGGAGGTATTAAAGGAAGCCCAGGAAAAGGGTTATGCCGAAGCCGACCCTACCTCCGATGTCGAAGGACTCGATGCGGCACGAAAACTTGCGATTTTAGCGTCTATTGCCTTTAATTCTCGGGTGACTTTTGGTGATGTTTACGCCGAAGGGATTACCCGGATTACTCCTATTGATATCCAGTACGCTCGGGAGTTAGGCGGAGTAATAAAGCTTTTAGGGATTGCCAAGGAAGATGAGGAAGGGATTGAAGTTCGGGTGCATCCTACTATAATCCCAGAAAGCCATCCTCTAGCAGCGGTTAATGATGTTTTTAATGCTATTTTTGTGGAAGGGGATGCGGTGGGACCTTTGATGTTTTACGGTCGGGGGGCTGGAGAATTGCCAACAGCCAGTGCGGTGGTAGGAGATATAATTGAAGCGGTAAAAAATATTAGTCACCACGATACCGGCCGGATTGGCTGCACCTGTTACTTGGAAAAGCCGGTGAAACCAATTGGTGAAATTAGCTCAAAGTATTTTATTAGACTTGTGGTTGAAGATAAACCTGGAGTCTTGGCTTCAGTAGCTCAGGTTTTTGGTAATCAAAGTGTCAGCATTGCTTCGGTTATTCAAAAACGTTCGCTTGAAGATTTAGCAGAGCTTGTTGTTTTGACCCACCGGGTAAAAGAACGGTACATCCGGGATGCGGTTTCGGTGTTAAAAGGAATGTCTACGGTTCGGGAAATTTCAAATGTCATTAGAGCCGAGGGGGATTTTTAAATGCGCTGGGAAGGAGTAATTAAAGCTTACCGGGAGTATTTGCCTGTTACCGAAAAAACTCCTCTATTAACTTTAAATGAAGGCAATACACCTCTAATTTATGCAAGTTATCTTTCCGAAAGGGTAGGGGCCAGGGTTTATCTTAAATTTGAGGGGGCAAATCCAACCGGATCCTTTAAAGACCGGGGTATGGTTGTAGCGGTGGCTAAAGCTATAGAAGAAGGGGCCCGGGCGGTAATTTGCGCTTCTACCGGCAATACGTCAGCGGCGGCAGCAGCGTATGCAGCCAAGGCTGGTTTAAAATGCGTGGTTTTAATTCCTGAAGGTAATATAGCCCTTGGAAAATTGGCTCAGGCTCTTTTTTACGGGGCTAAGGTTGTTGCCATAAAGGGGAATTTTGACGAAGCTTTAAACCTTGTCCGAGCAATTGGGCAAAATTACCCAATTGCCATTGTAAACTCAATAAACCCCTATCGCATTGAAGGCCAAAAAACAGCGTCCTTTGAAGTAGCCGATGCTTTGGGGGATGCTCCTGATTATTTATTTATACCGGTAGGCAATGCCGGCAACATTACTGCCTACTGGCAGGGTTTTAAACAGTATTATGAACTGGGGAAAACTAAAAAACTTCCTAAGATGATGGGTTTTGAAGCCCAAGGGGCGGCGGCGATCGTTAAGGGAGAGCCTATTTCCAATCCCGAAACTATTGCCACAGCCATTAGAATTGGAAACCCGGCCAGCTGGCAGGGAGCGGTGGCGGCGGCCAATGAATCGGGAGGAAAAATTTCTTATGTAACCGATGAAGAAATAATAGAAGCTTACCGGCTCCTTGCCCAAAAAGAAGGAATTATGGCCGAGCCAGCCTCGGCCGCCAGTGTGGCGGGATTGTTAAAATACCGCAGGAAGCACGAGTTTAACCAGGACGATGTGGTGGTCTTGGTTTTAACCGGTCACGGGTTAAAGGATCCCGATAATGCTTTAAAACAAAATGCCAACCAGCCGGTAGTGGTAGAGCCGGATTATAACGAAGTTTTAAAAATTATCTTATAAGGTGTGATTATGGTTCGCGTACTCATTCCAGCAACTTCAGCTAACTTAGGTCCTGGTTTTGATGCGGTGGGGATGGCTCTTTCTTTTTACAATGAAGTATGCCTTAAACCATCACCCAAAGAGTTGGAAATCGATGTTTGGGGCGATGGTTCAGAAATAATTCCTAAGGATAGAAATAATCTTGTCTACATTGCTGTAACTAAAGTATTTGAGAGTTTAGGGAAAATACCCCGAAATTTAAAGTTAAGCCTTAAAAACCGGGTACCTTTTGCCCGGGGACTGGGAAGCAGTGCCGCCGCTATTGTGGGTGGCCTGGTTGCAGCTAATGCTTACTTGGGAAATCCGCTGCCGACCGATGAGCTTTTACGGCTGGCAACGGAGTTAGAAGGCCATCCCGATAATGTAGCTCCAGCTCTCCTTGGCGGGGTAGTGGTATCTGGTTTTGACCGGGATAAAGTAAAATATCTTAAACTTCCCGTTCCCGAGGTAGAGGTTGTGGTTGCTATACCAAAGTTTCAGTTGAAAACTGTTGATTCCCGGCAGATACTGCCGGTGGAGATTCCCTTTTCCCAGGCGGTGCTCAATGTTAATCGGGTTTCCTTTTTAATTGCTGCTTTTTGCTTAAAAAAATATGAATACTTGCAAATAGGGATGGAAGATTACCTCCATCAACCCTACCGCAGTCAATTGATTCCCGGTTTTTATCAGGTGATGGAGGAAGCAAAGAAGGCTGGCGCTTACGGAGTGGCTTTAAGCGGAAGCGGGCCTACGGTAATTGCCTTTGCCCGAGAGAGCGAAGCCGTAGGCAGAGCGATTAGAGAAGCTTTTTTAAATTTTAATGTGGAAGCTGAAATTATCTATACCCGACCGGAAAATCGGGGGGCTATTGATTTAATAATGCACAAGGGGGAAGGAGATTGTTAGTAGTTCAAAAATATGGTGGTAGTTCCGTGGCTAATCCCCAAAGGATAAAAAATGTTGCCGGAAGGGTGGCCGAATATTATCGGGTAGGGCATCGGGTAGCGGTGGTGGTGTCTGCTATGGGTGATACTACCGACGAACTTTTAGAGCTGATGGAGGAAATTAGCCCGAACCCTCCGGCCCGGGAAATCGATATGCTCTTATCTACGGGAGAACAGGTTTCCATTGCTCTTTTAGCAATGGCTTTAAACGAACTGGGGGTGCCCGCCCAATCCTTTACCGGATTGCAGGCTGGTATTTATACTGATGAACTTCATACCAAGGCGCGAATTACCAAAATTAAGCCAGAAAGAATTACCGATGCTTTGAATTCCGGTAAGGTTGCGGTAGTGGCTGGCTTTCAAGGAGTCAATCAAAAGGGCGATATTACTACTCTCGGTCGGGGAGGAAGTGATACCACTGCAGTTGCTCTTGCTGCGGCTTTAAAAGCGGACATTTGCGAAATTTATACCGACGTGGATGGGGTTTATACCGCCGATCCCCGGATAGTACCCGATGCCAGGAAAATTAAAGAAATATCTTACGAAGAAATGTTAGAGCTAGCAAGTCTGGGGGCGGTGGTATTGCAGCCCCGTTCAGTAGATTTTGCCAGAAATTATAAAGTTGAGGTTCATGTGCGCTCAAGTTTTAATTACAATGACGGAACGGTGTTAAAGGAGGAAAAAGATTTGGAGAAAAAAGGAGTAGTGACGGGAGTTGCTCATGATAAAAATGCCGTGAAAGTGGGAGTGTTTGGTGTTCCCGACCAGCCCGGGGTAGCTTATCGCTTGTTTTCCGAATTAGCTGCCCATAATATCAATGTTGATATGATTATCCAAAGTGCTGGCAGTGATCCTGGACAAAATGATATATCCTTTACAATAGGTAAAAATGACTTAGCGAAAACTTTAGAAATTTTGGAGGAGCTGGTAAAAAAGCTTTCGGCGAAAGGTTATACTTATGATGAAAAAGTCGCTAAAGTGTCCATAGTTGGAGCGGGAATGGTGAGTTACCCAGGAGTTGCAGCGAAAATGTTTGAAGCCCTTTATGAAGAAAATATCAATATTCATATGATCAGTACTTCTGAAATAAAAGTTTCCTGCATTATTGATGAAGATGCAGTAGAAAGAGCCGTAAATAGTATACACAAAAAATTTGAGCTTGGTTATAGCACATAATTATAAGGGACGCCAGGTTCGTTCCAGCTCTCCCGGGGGGTTTTACAAATACGGCAGGTATGTCAAAGGGAGGTAAACTGGCTAAAATAAAGAGAAAAGCACTGTGATTTAACGCAGTGCTTTTCTTTTGTTACTTGGCAGCGGTGTAGCCTAAAATTTAAATTTTTACTCGATACTTATAATGCAAAAAATCAACAAAGAGATTAATTTCGTTTAGAGCTTCAGGTGGAAGCTGAAGGATTTTTTGGATTACTGGGGAGGTTGAATGGGGATAGTTTTCATCAGAAAGTCCTGCAAGGTATTCAATACTTACTCCAAATTCTTGAGCAATTTTCTGTAAAAGGTTAATATCAGGGGTGCGTTCGTTATTTTCATATTTACATAAGGCCCAGTAGGAAATCTGAAGCTTATCTGCTAGTTCTTTCCTGCTCATTTTCCTTTCTTCCCGAAGTTTTTTTATCTTGTTTATACCGCTCATAATCATCAACCCGGCATCTCTTTTCATTAAATTTTTATTTAATGTAAAAATATTATAAATTTAAAAATTTTATTTTTTAAATATTTTAACTTAAGTGCTTCTCTTTGGCAATAAATGGACATAATGTCCAATTTATTTTTAAATTCATTTAAAATTAAAAAAGAAAATAAAAAACACTAATTTATCTAAAGGTTTTAAAATCTTAAAATTTAAGACCCAAAAATATAGTAAAGTGGTTGAAAAATATTGGACACTGAGTACAATTAAAATAAACAAATTTCGTCTATGTACAGTTAATTTTTGGTACCTGTTGATTCCATTCAGGGAGATTTTTAGAGAGTAAGAATTTTGTAAGAAATAATTCTTACAATGAAGTCATTCTTTTTATACATGTAAAACCTTATCTCAAGTTAATGGTAAAAAATTGTCGCCTAGGCTGGGTTTACCATAAGTGTTCAACGGGAGCGGTTATCCTTTTCCACCTGACCTCAAAAGAGCTTGAATCACCAAAGTAGGATTATTCAGGTAGCAGATATCTTAGCAGCCCTCCTTGAAGTTCGACCCTACCGTAAGGCAATTTTTTCCGAGCAGATTCGTTAAATTTTATGTTTTGAGGTGAAAAGATGTAAATTCAAGGGTTGATGGCATTTTTTGATTTTTAGGAAAGAAAGCCAGGAGTAATTGATTGGTCAAAAAAGTCTCAATTAAGGCGGCCAGACTGGGCAAAGCCGTTAGAAACTTTGCGTAAAATATCCGAAACCATAAAAAATTCGTGTAGCCTAACAGAGACTGAACAAAATTTAGGATGCTGACAATATTATTTAAAATACAGAGGAGGAAGGAAAACTAATAATGAATGACAGGAATTTTCATTCCAGAAAAAAGGGAAATTTTATGGAAGAATCCCAGAAATCAATTGCCTATCTTAAGCAGACAGAAGAATTTTTAAGTAAAATTCTGGAAAACGAGCAGTTGTTAATAGTTGTTTGGACGCTGGAAAGTAAAGTAATCTGGTTTAATAGATATACTCAGAATTTATTTGGTATAGCAGTAGAGGAACAATTAGAGCAGGTAGATGTAAGTTTAATCATTCCCGAAAATTTAATTAGATATATAAAAAAACAATTGGATTATACTGGAAAGAAAAGCTTTCGTTACATAGACGAAAAACCGATGGTTTTAAAGAATGGCAGAGAAATTTATATTATGTGGCATAATAGTATTCTTAGTGATGAGGAAGGGCATAAGTACATTGTTTCCACTGGAATAGACATTACAGAATTAAAGAAAGCCGAAAAAAGATTTGAAGAAGCAAATAAAAACCTTCTTGCTTTAAACGAGGAATTAATTGCTCAGCAAGAAGAGCTGTCGGCAATGAATGAAGAACTTATGGCTCAAGAAGAAGAAGTGAGACAGAACTTAATTGAAATACAAAGGCAGCAGGATGAATTGAAAAAAAGTGAAGAACGCTACAGACTGGTAGTTGAAGGAGCAAGCGACGGGCTATGGGACTGGGATTTGACAACGGATACGGCATACATATCCGAGAGGTGGAGGGATCTTATTGGTTTTGATAAAGAAGTAATAAATAACTACTGTGAAACATGGATTAAATTTATCCATCCCAGAGATGTTAAAACAGTAATCAATAATTTACGTAGTCATCTAGAAAAAAAGACACCATTTTACTTATGTGAATACAGAATCAAAACAAAGGACGGGAAATATATATGGATTTTAAGCAGAGGGAAGGCCTTATGGGATGAAGAGGGTAAAGCCATAAGAATGGCAGGATCGCACACGGATATTACTCGAAGAAAGCAAATGGAGAGCAAATTAGAATACATGGCATTCCATGACCCTCTAACTAACCTACCGCGTCGAGATGTTTTTATGGAGAGGCTCAAGGTTGCCATGGTAGATGCCAGAAGGAATGGGAAGAAACTTGCAGTGTTTTTTGTTGATCTTGATAATTTCAAAATCATCAACGACTCTTTGGGTCATCATACGGGAGACAGGCTATTGAAGAAGATTGCCAGGAAATTAACAAAGTGTGTGCGGGAAACAGATACAATATCCAGAGTAGGCGGTGATGAATTTATCATTTTACTGCCTGACGTAAATAGTATTGAGGATACGGATAAGGTTGCAAAAAGAATATTGGAACTATTTGACCAACCAATAAAGCTCAATAATCATGAATTGCCTGTCACTATTAGTATAGGTATTGCCATCTATCCCGATCATGGAAAAAGTGAAAGAGCTATACTTAAGAATGCGGATATAGCTATGTACACGGCAAAAAGAAAAGGGAAAAATCGTTTCCAATATTTTGACAATGCAATGAGGAGTGAGGTAGAATTTGCTAATACAGTTAAAAGAGATTTAAGGTTGGCTTTGGAAAAAAATCAGTTCATTTTATATTATCAGCCCCTTATTGACCTAAAGACAGGTAAAATAGCGAGTATGGAGGCACTTTTGAGGTGGCAGCATCCTAAAAAAGGAATGATAAGCCCTTTTCACTTTATTCCTATTGCTGAAGAGACGCGACAGATAATATTTATAGGTGAGTGGGTGTTAAAGACGGCTTGTAAACAAATGAAAGAATGGCTCGATATGGGGTATTCGGGTTTCAGTGTTTCGGTAAATGTTTCGGTGCATCAGTTGCAGCAGCCTAATTTCGCGAAGGTTGTGTGTGATATCCTAAAAGAAATTGAACTTGAACCGAGATACCTGGAACTGGAGATTACTGAAACCGTCCTTATAGAAGCAGTAGATACGGTGGTTAAAAACCTTTATCATTTAAAAGAAGCTGGGGTTAAAATAATAATAGATGATTTCGGAACGGAAAACAGTTCTTTTAGATACATGCAAAAATTTACAGTTGATGGTTTAAAAATTGACAGGTCGTTTGTGAATGGGATAAAGATAGATGTAAATAAGGCTATTATTGATGCGATTATTTTGTTGGGACACAGGCTGAAACTACCTGTAACTGCTGAAGGGGTAGAAACAAGAGAGCAGCTTGAGTGTCTAGTAGAGAGCGGTTGCGATAAAGTTCAAGGTTTTTATTTCAGCAAACCATTGCCTCCAGACGAGGCTGTTCATTTGGTTCAAAAAGGGAACCAATATTTCTTGATTTCTGATAACGCACAAAAGTAATGCCAGGATGAGGTCCAAGGTAAAACTATTTAATTTTATTGAAAGGAGTATTAGTTTTGACCATCAAGGTTAACTTTTTTAACTTTTTTAACTTAATAAAAAATATGTTCTCAGCTTTTGATGCTAACGAATTAGGCCTTAACAAACATCATTGGAAAGTTGCCTATGTTTCCTACCTACTTGGTGATGAATTGGGACTTACAGAGTTTGAAAAAAACGATCTTATATATTTAGGAATGATTCATGATATTGGAGTTTTGCCTTGGGGCAAGGACGATCATCTTATTAATTTAATTGGGGAAGAAGAGTTTGAACATTGCCTGCGGGGTTATAACTTTCTTAAAAACACGTATTTTGATCAATATGCTCCCGTTATTTTAAGCCATCACGATCATTTTAAAGGGAAAAATAAAACCGGGCTTGCTGGTAAGGAAATTCCGCTGTTTAGCCGGATAATTTATCTTGCTGATCGGGTAGCGTTTTTCTTTCAGGATAACATGCATCCCTTACTGGTGAAAGATAAGGTAGTGGAAAAAATAGTTTCTGGTAAGAATATTCTTTTCGACCCAGAGATAGTAGATGTGTTTTTAGTGGTTGCAGAAACTGAGGACTTTTGGCTTACTTTAGGGGATGGGGATATTCTAAATCAATCCTTAAATATACATCCAGGCCAGCACAGGTGGTTAGAAATTGATGAAGTGATAAGTATTGCGCAACTTTTTGCTAAAATCATCGACCATAAATCTCACTTTACATTTTACCATTCGCAGCTTATAGCGGAAGTGGCAAAGTTTGCCGGAGAAATTTTTGGCTTTAACTTGGAAGAGAGAAAAGCTTTAGAAGTAGCTGGACTTTTACATGACTTGGGAAAACTTACGGTGCCCGAAGAAATATTGGAAAAACCTGCGGCACTTAGTCGGGAAGAGTTTAGCGTAATAAAACAGCATACTTTTTATACCTATTACTGGTTAATAGACGTTTTCCTGAGGAGATTGTCCGCACCGCTGCTTTTCATCACGAGAAACTTGACGGTAGTGGTTATCCCTTTAAGAAAAAAGGTGAAGAAATTTCTCTACAAGAACGGCTTTTAGGTGTAGTTGACATGTTTGTAGCTCTAACTGAAGACCGCCCCTACCGGAAGGGGTTAAAATACCGGGAGGTTAAAGAGATTTTATTTAACGAGGTTCTGGCCAACAGAATTGACCGAGAGTGTGTTAAAATACTTTTGGATAGTTATCCGGAGATTGTTACTCGAATGCAAAGGGTTCTGGAAACGGAGGTAGGATAACTGACCTTTACAAAAAGGTCACAATATCGAGAGCTATTCTCTGGCCTATCTACAAAAAATTTGAGCTAAGTAATTGACAAATAGTTTTATCCTTTATAGAATTAATTTCAAGTAAATAGCGAATAACGAAACACTCTTATCGAGAGCGGCGGAGGGACTGGCCCTATGAAGCCCGGCAACCGGCCTTTTTGGCAAAGGTGCCAAATCCTGCAGGAGGATAATCCTGAGAGATAAGAGGAGGAAACCAAAGCCTCTTCTTGTCGGAAGAGGTTTTTTTATTTAAACACCAAAATCAGGGAGGTTCTTTTTTTAGGCGTTTAGACGCAAATATCAGACCCGTCCCTAAAGTAGGCGGAAAGAAAGGAGAGATTGTAGTGAAATTTGCGACAAAAGCGCTTCACGCCGGACAAAAACCGGACAGGGAAACCAGAGCTCGGGCGGTTCCCATCTATCAAACTACCTCTTACGTATTTGAAAGCACCGAGCATGCTGCAGCATTATTTAATTTGGAAGGTGGCGGTTACATTTATACCCGCATTGACAACCCGACCACCGAAGTTTTGGAAAACCGCATTGCGGCTCTCGAAGGAGGTATTGGAGCTTTAGCGGTTGCTTCCGGTCAGGCGGCCATCACCTTTGCCCTTTTGAATCTTGCTTCTGCCGGGGATGAAATTGTTGCTTCTTCCAATCTTTACGGTGGAACTTATACCCTGTTAGCCAATACTTTTAAATCCTTTGGCATAAATGTCAAGTTTACCGAAACTGTTGAAGTGGAATCCTTTGAAAAATTAATCACCCCTAAAACCCGGGCCCTTTATGTGGAAACCATCGGCAATCCCGGACTTACCATTCCTGACTTTGAAGCTCTATCCGAGCTTGCCCAGAGCTATAAAATACCGCTGGTGGTAGACAATACCTTTGCTACCCCTTACCTCTTTCGGCCTCTTGAACATGGGGCTAACATAGTTATTCACTCCCTTACCAAATTTATCGGGGGCCACGGGGTGGCGATTGGCGGAATCATTGTCGATGGCGGAAATTTTGACTGGGAAGCAGGGGGTTTTACCCAGTTTACCACTCCTGATCCCGCCTATCACGGCATGATTTATACCGAAAAGTTTGGGGCCGCGGCGTACATTGCCAGGGCCCGCACCCAGTTTTTGCGGGATATTGGCGCATCCCTTTCTCCTTTTAATGCGTTTTTGATACTACTTGGAGTAGAAACTTTGGAACTCAGAATGAAGAAACATTCGGAAAATGCCCTTAAAATTGCTGAGTACTTAAAAGGGCACCCGAAAGTTACCTTTGTCAATTACCCGGGCCTTAGCGACCACCCTCACTATAACCGGGCCCAGAAATACTTTAAAAACGGATTTGGAGCAATGCTTACTTTTGGAGTAAAAGGTGGACGCGAAGCCGGGAAAAAAGTAATAGAAGGGGTAAAAATTTTCTCCCATCTCGCCAATGTGGGGGATGCTAAGTCTTTAATCATTCATCCGGCATCTACTACCCACAGCCAGTTAAACAGTGAAGAACTTTTAAAGGCCGGAGTAACAGAAGATTTAATTCGTTTGTCCATTGGCATTGAAGACGTGGATGATTTTAATCCAGGATTTAGATAATGCTTTAGCACAGGTGTAGGAGGAAAAATGAACGGCTCGGTTGGTATTGTGGAAACCAAGAAGGTTACTTTTCCGGAAATAACTTTAGAATGCGGCGAAAAAATTGCTCCGGTAACGGTAGCCTATGAGACTTACGGCGAACTGAACGAGCGGGGAGATAACGCGATTTTGATTTTACATGCCCTAACAGGAGATGCCCATGTAGCGGGAAAACACCGGCCGGAAGACAAAGTGGCCGGCTGGTGGGACCCCATGGTGGGACCGGGAAGGCTTTTTGACACCAATAGATACTTTATTGTTTGTTCCAACGTTTTAGGAGGATGCTACGGGACTACCGGGCCTTCTTCGATTAACCCCGCTACCGGGAGGCCCTGGGGCATGAGCTTTCCCATTATCACCATTAGAGACATGGTTAATCTTCAGTACATGCTGGTGCGTCACTTAGGGATTACGAAAATCCTGGCGGCGGTGGGCGGCTCCATGGGGGGCATGCAGGCCTTAGAGTGGGCTTACATGTATCCCGAGATGTTAAAAAGCGTGGTGGCCATTGCTACCAGCGCCAGGCTTTCCCCCTTTGGTATAGCTTTTAATGCGGTTGGCCGGGAAGCCATCATGACCGACCCCGAGTGGCGGGGTGGAAATTATTACGGGTTTGAGGGCCCAAAAAGAGGATTGGCTTTGGCTAGGATGATTGGCATCATCACCTACAAAAGCGATATTTCCTGGCAGTACCGTTTTGGGCGAACCCACACTTATGAAACGGACCAGGAGCTTTTCAGTCATACTTCCCGCTTTGAAATTGAAAATTACCTTTACTATCAAGGGGATAAATTAGTAAAGCGGTTTGATGCCAATACTTATTTGTATCTCTTAAAGGCTATGGATTTGCATGACATAAGCCGCGGAAGGGGTCGCTACCGGGAAATTTTAAAGGAACTGAAAACGCCCTTTTTAGCTATTGGCATTGACACCGATTTTCTTTACCCAACCTATCAGCAAAAGGAAATTGTAGAAGCATTGAAGGAAGCCAAAAAAGAGGCTTATTACTGGGAACTTTCCTCTCCTCACGGCCACGATGCTTTTTTAATTGAGTTTTCCAAAATGGCGCCAATCTTAAGTAACTTTTTGGAGTATGTGGCTGGCCGGAGGGCGACAATTAACTTTTAAAGAAAACTATGGTAAGATAAAAGAAAAACAGAGGAGCAGGCAATGCGGTACGAGGAAATAAATTTAGGTTACGAAAAAAATCTGGTCAGGTATTATTTAACCGGGTACGACAGAGTAGCCAAGTTTTACCATTACAACCCCTGGAATACCCGAAGCTTTTATGATAGGGCAGATTATTTAAAAGATAAGAGTAATCCGAAAGCTCTCTATAATTTATTAAGCTCTTACCTAAAAGATTTTGCACTTGACCAAAAGGTTGTGGAAAATCTCGACAAAATCAAAAAGGGAGCATTTATTGTCTTAACCGGGCAGCAGCCGGGCTTTTTAACGGGACCCTTGTATACCATATATAAAGCAGTTCATGCAATTAGTGAAGCAAAACGACTAAGCGAATTGCTAAATTACGAAGTTGTGCCCCTCTTTTGGATTGGCAGTGAAGACCACGATGTGGAGGAGGTAAATTTTCTTTACTTCCCTGGAAAGGAGGGGCCGCAGGAAATAAAAATTGAATTTACCGACCTGCGAAAAATCCCTGCTGGACTTAGGCCAGCAGAACCTGAAACTGTTGAAGCCATTGAAAAGTTCGAGAGCCTATTACCCAATTTTGATTACAAAGAAGAAGTTTTTACGGAAATTAAAAAAGCCTATCATTCGGCCAATTTAGGCCAGGCCTTTGCCCGCTTAATGTTAAAGCTTTTTGGTAAATACGGCCTTTTAGTTTATGATGGCCTAAATCCGGAATTTAAAAGGGTTACCAAAGACTATCTTAAAAATGCTTTTTTAAAGAGGGACGCTATTGAAAAAGCTTTATTTAAAGTACATACCGAGCAGCAAAGTCTTGGGATTGAGCCGCAGCTTGACCCCTGTCCTAACCACTGCAACATGTTTATCTTTAAAAACGATGAAAGAATTGCTTTGGAAATGGCGGGGGAAAGGGTTATAGGCCGGGACGGGGAAGTAAGCTTTACCCGGGAAGAGTTTTTGGAGTTTATGGAAACAAACCCGGAAAAGTTAAGTCCGAACCTGGTGGTCAGGACTTCAATTCAGTCTCTAATTTTTCCGGTTTTAGCATACGTGGCTGGTCCCGGTGAAATCGGTTACTACGGAATGTTAAAAGAAGTGTATGAACTAATGGATACTCAGATGCCGGTAATCCTTCCCCGGTTTACGGCAACTTTAATTGAGCCGCGGGTGGAGAAAGCTTTAAAAGAATTTGCCCTTTTACCGCAGGAAATTTATCAAGATTACGACGGAGTATTTCACCGGGTATTGGAGCGATTGGATAACCTTGGAATTGAAGATACCTTTAAAGCCTTAAAAGAAAGTATCAATTCGGCTTATAAGACCTTGCAGGAAAAACTTGCCCCACTGGGGGCTGATTTTCAAAAGCTTACCGGAGAAAACTTAGGAAGGGTTATGGCCCAGGTGAAGTACCTGGAGGAGCGGGCCCAAAAATACCATCGAGAAAAGAACAGTAAATACATTGAAAAATTGCGGTATATAAAAACTAATTTTTTACCCGAAAACGAATGGCAGGAGCGGGTGTATAACGTTTTTTACTATCTTGCTAAATACGGATTTGCTTTATTAGAAAAGCTTCTGGAAATACCCTTTAATCCCGGGAAGCATTATTTGCTATACCTGGAATAAGATAAAAGGTTCTGTGGTAATAGGCCATAGTTTCGTTCAAAAGCTTTAAATTTCGGGGCAAATAATCCCAGGGCAAGGAAGAGATATCGAAGAGGTAATTAAGAT